>CAYFYO010000004.1:304-71138 GCA_964347335.1 uncultured Thermodesulfobacteriota bacterium | reverse complement strand
CAATCACCTTTCCTTGGTGATCAAACTCGAAATGGCAGCACGCTAGCAGCATATCTTTTATCATCGCGCGACCTCTGCGAATCCGTGTCTTCACACCTGAGACAGAAATTTCTTCCTTCAGGGCGACCTCTTTCTGTGTTAGCCCTTCGATTTCTGAAAGCATGAGCGCCCGCCGGTAGTGCTTGGGCAAACTCTGGATCATAGGCAGAAGACAGGTAGCAATTTCCTGCCTTGCTTTATCCGCAGGCTCTTGTCCTGGAGTTGTGAGTGCCTCCGGGAGCTGGTCCATTTTCTTGTGAGCACGATAGTAATCGATACTCGCATTTCGAGCGATTTGATAGATCCAGCTTCGAATCTTGCTGCTCTCTTTAAGGGTGTCGATCCGAGAATAAATTCGGGCAAAGACTTCCTGAAGAATGTCATCCGCAACGGATGGGTTGCCGACGCGGCTTTGGATAAACCTGTGAAGGCTTCCATGATATTCCTTCCAAATCTGTTCGGTGCGGTTTGATATGCTGTTGGTTTGATTCATGAGCAGCCCAGGGATAGGAAAAGCCTCCCTTGTGGCATATGCCTGAGTGTTACAAATCAGGTTTGCCCTCGGTCAGCCCAGACTCACGATCGCGGGGTTTAGTACTTCAAAAGCCCGGAATTATGTTGGTCGTGTTGGTCGTCCGTTTGCCTCTACGGACTCCTTGGAAACCTCCTAGAGAACGGCAACTGCTGTATATCACGTTGTGGTGAGAATGATCAACTTGTTTCCCATTTGATAATTCTTTTCAGGACCCGCATATGGGAATCGCAACTCCGTATGCTGAAATGGGTGATTTTGGCCTACTTTTCCTAGCAGAGGTGTTTGAAGAGGAAATCAACCGGTCAGGCGGATTGCCCGATACGCCGGATTTGAGACGGGAATTATCGGTTGGGTTTGTTTAGCTCGCCTTCGCAGCGATTGGACGATCCTCCACAACGGAGCGGACAAGGTTTTTTCCGCTGAAATGGCCGAGGGTCAGGTAAGAAATGGGCAGCTCTGGTCCGAAAAGCTCGCGCCTGATCCTCCCATAGCTCACGCCTCGTCGGTACAGTTCCAGCACTTTTCCGGCCGTATCCTCCAGATAGTGAATCTTTTCCATCAGTTCCGTACGAACGTTCCCATGAACTCGCCCACTGCCGGTAAAGAGGAAGGCCACATTCAATTTGACAAGTTTCTTCAGAGAATCGATGACCTGCCAGATGTTGTAGTCGGCTCTCAGGGCCCTGTCGCGGCCGCCGATGTAAGCATCACCGGTAAATAGCCAGCCCTGCTCAGGTTCGTAAAGACAGATGTGATCAGGACTGTGGCCCGGGGTGTGGATGACCTCAAAACGATAGGTTTCTGTCTCGACCGTTTCGCCGATGGCCGTCCCCTCGGATGGGTCAGGGTAGCCCCACATGACCTGCTGGTAGGGCTTGAGGGGTTGTCGTTCCCTTGGCGAGGAGAGGACCGCTAACCCGAGCGGATGAATCACGATCTTCGCTCCAGATCGCCGCATGAGCTCGGCATTTGCGCCGATGTGGTCCTCATGGCTGTGGGTATTTACGATGAGGTCAATCTTGACTCCATCTAGGGCCGAGACGAGTTCCTGGACGGTGTAAGTGCAGCCGGTGTCGATCATCAAACCGTCCACCCAGTAGGCTGCCGTGTAGTAAAGCCCCCGACCAAAGAAAGTCCTGGCCAGTCGGAATTTCCGAATCTCCTCCAAGTCTTCGACAAAAATCATAGGTCTGATTCACCTTGAGTCGATTGAAAGCTCACTCATGAGGCGTGTCAAATTTACGTTCTGGCAGTAAAAAGGAAGAGGTCGAAAAAGTCAATAGGAATACGGTTTTTCTTGACACATCCCTCCGAGTCAATACAATAGGAACGCCGACAAGGCCAAACATCTCTGAGGGCTGGAAGGGAGGAAACGAACATGCCAGATTATGACGCAATTATCATCGGAAGCGGTGCCGGAGGCATGTCGGCTGCGCTCAAGGTCGCTCGGTGTGGCTTTTCGGTCTTACTCCTCGAGGCGATGCCTTCCTTCGGGGGTTATCTGAATTCGTTTGGTCGCAAGGGTTACGCATTTGACACTGGGCTGCACTTCATTGGGGAGCTCGCACGAGGAGAGTCGTTCTGGAGGTTGCTCCATGAATTGGGGATAGACGAGTCTCTCAAGTTCATCGAACTCACCCCGGATGGATTTGACCGATACGTTTTCCCGGATTTTGAATTACAGCTTTGTAAGGGAAAAGAACGGTTCTTCGAACGGCTGGTCGCCCAATTTCCACAGGAGGAGCGGGGAATTCGGAAATTCTTCGAGGTCTTTGACAAGATCACGAATGCCATGGGAGCCTCCCAGGCGATGAGTGGCGGAGCCCTGAAGATGGTTGACTTCATTTTGAAGCACCCGGTCATGGCCAAATACTCGCGTGTTCCCTACCAGAAGCTCCTTGATGAGGTCACGTCTGACAGGCGCTTGCAAGCCGCCCTCGCCGCCCCTTCTGCCTATTATGGACTGCCTCCGGCCAGGGCTTCGGTCTTCGCAGCCATTGGGGTATGGAACCATTTCCTGAAGGGGGGGTACTATCCACTCGGTGGGAGTGGGGCTTTCAGAGATGCTTTCATAGAGGCCCTCCGGAAGGAGGGTGCGGAACTGAAAAACCGGTCGAGGGTTGTCTCTATTAGTAAGCCGGGGGATGAGTTTCTCGTTGGAACTGAATCCGGCGAGGAAAGTACTGCGCGGGTGGTTATCAGCAACGCGGATCCAGTCATCACGCTGGGAAGGCTCGTTAGGCCAGAACTGGTTCCTTCCCGTATCGCGAAGAAGGTCGCGGCTCTTCGCCCATCCATGGGCACGTTCTACGCCTTTATCGGCACGGACCTGGACCTTCCCGCGCTCGGAATCACCGACGCCAACATCACACACTTCAACGATTACGACATCAACAAGATGTACGACGTCTTCCTTGCACCCACCCCGCCTAGGGAATTCCCCGAGTTCTTTATCACGAGTCCCTCGGTAAAGGATCCCCATAGCGGACACGCTCCTCCTGGCCGCCACACCATCGAGATTCTCACTGGGGCGAGCTACACCACCTTTGAAAAGTGGGCGAAACTCCCTTCGATGAAACGAGGCGACGCCTACAATGCCCTTAAGGAGAATATGGGCGAGCGGCTCATCGCAGCGGCTGAACGTTATATCCCTGGCCTTTCGCAACACCTTGAATTTGCGGAGTATGCGACCCCTCTTTCGAATGAATATTGGGTCAACGCTGTGAAGGGTGGGATGTACGGGCCGGAACAGACTCCCGATCAGATGGGACCCGGCCGGTTCATGACCTTGAAGGCGAAGATAGACGGACTCTTTCTTGCGGGATCAGGCACCCTGGGCGGTGGCGTGATAGCCTGTGTGGCATCCGGTGTCCTGGCTGGAAGGAAGGCAGCGAAATACTTGGGGTCCTAGCTTGCCGTTTGCGAGGCAGAGGGGGTGGCAGCAAAGGGAGTTCCCATGGAAGGTAAAATCGTGGTGACCTATGAGGTGGAGGAAGAGGCAAAGAGACTCTTTCAGGAATCGTTTGGAGACGTCGCCCATGTGATCTATCTGGAAGGGGCTTTCGAAGGGAAGCGCACGAATATTCTTGAAGAAGCCGATGTGATCATTTCTCTGAGCTTTTCTCCGACCGAGATCGCCCCTGAGGAGATTCCCCGATTGAAAAAAACCAGGCTCATCCAGTTGATCTTCGCGGGGGCAGATAATGTCCCCTTTCACCTCATTCCGGAAAGCATCATTGTGGCGAGCAATCCCGGAGCATTTGCTGAGCCCATCGCGGAACATGTTCTGGCCATGATCCTTTGTCTAGCGAAAAACCTCCATGTCAAACACGAACTTCTGGCCAGGGGGGTTTTCGATCCGAGCGGATTCAGCACCGTCCTCAAGGGAGGCACGTGCGGCATTATCGGTTTTGGAGGCAATGGCAAAGCAGTCGCCAGAATCATGCGTGGGATTGGAATGAGGGTTTATGCGATCAATCGGAAAGGAAAGACCGATGAATCCGTGGACTTTATCGGAAAGATGGGTGATCTGAGAAAGGTTCTCGAGACATCGGACGTGGTTGTCTTAACCGTTCCTCTGACGAAGACGACCCGGGGGCTCATCGGACATCGTCAACTGGGGTGGATGAAGCGCGACGCTATTCTCATCAATGTTGCCCGGGGTGCTGCGATTGACCAGAAGGCACTCTACGAACATCTCAAGAAGAACCGCAATTTTCGAGCTGGGATCGACACGTGGTGGTCCGAACCCGGCCATCATGGGAAGTTTCGGCTCGAGTATCCCTTTTTCCAGCTTCCGAACATCATGGGATCGCCGCACAATGCGGACCATGTTCCGGGTATGCTGCTTAAGGCCACTCGGAGGGCCCTGGGGAACGTTCGCAGGTACCTTTTGGGCCAGGAAATCAGAGGGGTTGTACCCAGGGATGACTATATTGACTGAGTCCGCCAAAAACAATCGATTTGAATGCCCCTGAGCGTCGGGAAAGCCTGCCGGTCTGTAGCCTTGACGGCCCGGTCGTTAACCCGGACATATTACAGTCCCAGATCGAGGGAGGCGTCGTTTTCGGTCTGAGTGCGGCCCTGAAGGAGCGGATCGAATTCGCCAATGGGGGGGTCGCGTCAGCCAATTTTCACAACTACCCTCTCCTCTCGATCAAAGAAACGCCGGAGATTGAGGTCCACATTATAGGGACTCAGCGGAAACTCGGCGGGATCGGTGAGCCCGGTGTTCCGCCGGTTGCGCCTGCTGTGGCAAATGCCGTCTTTGCTGCCACGGGTTTACGTTTGCGGCGCCTCCCCATGGACTCAAAGACGCTCAGAGAGGGAATCAGGACACTCCAAAAGGCGAGCAGACATGATAGAAAGTGACCCGGAGAAGTTGACAAATGCCCATAAATATTATAGAAATAGAGTGTGAAAATTGTACGACTCGAATACCCCACGATTCTTCCCCGACAACTTCCCCAGCCCAAAGGGCGGTCTTCCTTGGGCCGAAAGGACAGGACTCCTGATGTCCGCCCCCGCCGAATCGGTGTCTCTCAGATCGACGGGAAATTCCATTCGACTGCCGAGAACCAAATGGTTCGGAAACCTTCTGGTCGAGTGATCGGCTATGGTGCTCCAATGAGAGGGGTCCCGTCAGACTTCTCATCCATTTCTTCAGAGGAGATAGATAGGCTCTGGTTCCGGCAGAGAATCGATATCTGCCCAGTCGTTGATATCTACGTCTAAACCCTTTCGAACGGTCATCTTGTGCCTTTAACCCTTGTTCAGGTCAAATCCATGTCCGGAGCTGTGCTCTTTATAGGGCGCTCCGTTTCCTTATGAGCTCCCATAAATGCTGAGAAAGATCCCCGTACCTATTTCAGGCGGATTAATGCTTTCGTACAAGTGTTCTGCCTCATGCCGGCACTGTATGTATGCTTGCTCGCCAGAATGGAAGGGAGACTGGATTCCAGAAAGGGATCTGGAAAGAATCCTGACTCTACTGGCTGAAAACATAGCCCCAAGCCCTTACGGCTCTCAGACAGTTAGCCTCAACTATGGACTTCACTTTACTGGAGGTGAACCTTTTTTGAATTATGATCTACTCTGCCAGGCCGTTGAGATTGCAGGAGAACTGAATATTCCCTCTAGTTTTGTCGAGACAAACTGCTACTGGTGTGTCAACGATAAGGTCACTCGAGACAAGCTACGACTCCTGAAGGGAAAAGGACTCAAGGGGATCTTGATCTCGGTGAATCCCTTTTATCTTGAGTATGTCCCGTTCGAGCGAACCGAAAGAGGGATCAGGGTGAGTGACGAAATATTCGGGACAAACCTGATGGTTTACCAGGTGGAGTACTATCGGCGATTTCTTGCGATGAGAGTGAGAGGCAGACTGACATTCAAGGATTACCTCATGCAAGAGAGGGGAGAGGATTTCGCACAGCATGTTGAATTCTTTCTCATGGGTAGGGCTCCCTACAAGCTTGGTAAAGATTTAGAGCGCGTATTCCCAAAATACCCGGTGAGTTCGTTCTTCGACGAGCCGTGCAGACCCTCCTTCCTAAGGAACTGGCATAACCATTTTGATAACTATGGAAACTACGTACCGGGATATTGCGGAGGGATCTCTCTGGGTGACTGTCGAAATCTGAGAGACCTTTTGGAGAAAGGCATAGAAACCGAGGAGGACCCCATACTCGGGCTTCTCATTGATGAGGATCTGGAGCGTCTCCTTGAATTTGCCAGAGATTTCGGTTACGAGGAATCTTCAGAAGGTTATTTCTCCAAATGCCATGCTTGCGTCGATATGAGAAAATATCTCTCTGGACGGGAGGATTTCAAAGAACTCAAGCCGAATGAGTTTTACATGCACCTGGACTAGAGGATGAGTAACGGACGGCTAGCGTCAGGAACGCGTTTTTCCTCTAGTTTTTGGATTTTTTGCCAATCGCGACAATCTCCTTGAGCCGTTCGATAATCGGCAAGTGCTGGGTACACGCTTCCTCGCATTGTCCGCATTCAACACATTTTTCAGCCTCCGCCGTGCGGACAGCCCAGTGCCACCTCAGCCGATTCAGTAATGCTTCATCATTGCCGTAGAGCCTTCTTTGGTTGTATGCCTCCATGAGCTTAGGAATGGGAATCCCTTCCGGACAGTTATCACAATACTGGCACCCGGTACAGAGATCCTGGAAGGCGCTGGACAGTCGGCCCTTTATCTGTTCGATTTCCTCGGTCGGTACCTCATGATAGGTCTCAACAGCCTTGATCGCCTCCCGAACTTCTTCCCTGTCGCCAAATCCGACGAGGGCGGCTGTGATCTCCTTGTGTGAAAAGATGAAGTGAAGGGCGGCCTCCGTGACCGTCTCATGGGGCCGTGTTTTAATGAAATCGAATATGTCTGGATTGTTTGGAATGATGCCCCCGCCGAGGGGGTTCATGACGACGCACCCGATCTTGTGCTTGGTTATTGCCTGGAAAGCCGCCTGGCGGGTATTGAAATTATATGCTGAGTAGCCGAAGAGCACCCCCTCAAACACGCCTTCCATGAGGAGCTCCCGAATGTCTTCTCCAATCAGGTGGCTGGAAACACAGATGTGCTTGATGAGGCCCTCGTCCTTAAGTTTCCTAAATGTTTGAAGAACCCCCTTTTCTTTCCTCTGACGCCAGTCGTCCAGACTGACAATGCACCAGAGATGGTAGAAATCCACGGCGTCAATATTCAAGCGCCTGAGCTGCCGGTCGATCTCCTTTCGTACCGATTTCTCATCGGACGCTGTCGTCTTTGTCGCGCAGTAGAAAGGAATATTCTGTTTCTTGAATTCGGCAAAGGCCTGGCCGAAGACCTTTTCGCTCTTGGTCCCAAAATACCCGGGTGCCGTGTCAAAATAGTTCACCCCAGCCCTGGCCGCTTCTCGCATCATTTCGACACACTCGTCCGTGTTCTTAACGTCTTTGAAGCGCATACCACCAAAACCAAGGACTGAGATCTTTTTCCCTGTTTTCCCGTACTCCCGATAAATCATCCCGGCTCCGAGATCGTCTCTGCCCGTCCGAGGCTTGGATAAGAAGTCATACGAACGCGTTAAATGTGTTCACATTTTTTTCAACGAATCGCATGGGGGTGCCCAATCAATTGATACATGCGAAGCGTTGACGCTCTTAACCCGAATTGCCTTCTCAGTGGTTCAGGTCAATACCTCGCGATCTTCGTGCGCTATGCGAGAGATGGAAACTGACTTCATGCGCTTGCATGCGTCATGGTAAAATCGCGCTCTTCATTATATTTTTTTGATTCTTTCGGATTCAACCCCAGGCTTTCCAAGGTGGACTCCTGTGCGGTGTCCTCCTTTGGTGAGGACATATGCCGCCCATACAGCTCCGAGACCACCTAAACCCAGCACCCCGTATGACCAACCCCATGTTCCATAGATCCCATCCTGCCACGAAGTTGGGTTGGCCCAATCCAGGACAGCGCCAAAGGTCAGCGCCGAAATGGCACCAGCCCCAAAGCCGAGAAAGGACCGAACGGCAAAAGCGGCTCCCAGGTAGGCGCTGTCAACGCTTTCGGTCAGTCCTGCGGCAAGGATTGGAGAATCACCAAGGGAGGAGAACGCATAGATCATACCCGTTGCCACGACGAGGGCGATCGGAAATCCGATGAGCCAGCCCATGGTGAAAGAGCAAGCAGTGCTGAGACTGCCCAGGAGCAGTATGACTGAGGCGCGGCCGAGTTTATCAGAGATGGCACCCATGGAAAACGATGCCGTCATCCCCATGAGGTGAAACAAACTGACGATGTATGCCCCACCTCCGACTGGCGTCAGGAGCGCTGATCCGCTCGCTGCCAGACAACCGGTTAGGAACGCCGGTGTCCATGCCCACATCCCCAGGAGTTCCCAGCTATGGAATGCATAGCCGGCAATGTATAGGATAGCCTGTTTGTTCCGAAGAACCTCTGTGGAGAATCCTTGTTGCTGATTTCGTCGAAACACCTTGTTTGGCGTAGAAGCGAGGGTGAACCAAGCCAGAATGGTGCCGACCGATGGGCCCAAACATGTCAAGAAGAAAGCGCTCCGGTATCCCTCAAAGGACAGCACCAACCCACTCATCCCGAGAGAAATCGCGTAGCCCAGGGAAGTGCTTGCAATGAAAAAGCCGACAGCCCTTCCACGACTTCTACTCGGGTAGCGGTCTGCGATCATCATCAGTGCCGGAGGGTAGGTCCCACCGAGGGAGACCCCGACGAGTGTGTAGAGGGATAGGCCTGAGTAATACCCTCGAGCAAAGATAGCGAAGACCAGAGAAGTCATCGCTGAGAGGAAATTTGACAGGAGAAAAACGCGTTTGGCTCCCATCCTGTCCGCCAAAGTAGAAAAGACCACGAGGGAGAAGGCATAGCCAAATTGAAACCCGCTCGAAATAGACCCCGCCGCGGCTGCGGACATTTGCCATTCCCTTTGCAAGACAGATAAGGCAGCCGCGTAGGTCATAAAAACGAGATACGTCGTGATCCGTGAGAAACAGATTCCCAGAAGCCACCAATCAAATCTGGTCGTGGGTGTCTTCATTTGTTCATGAGGGGTCATCAGGTTGCTTGGATCTTGCGCTTCTTGTGTTTTCTCGAGAGTTGTTCTCGATGGGCATGTTTTCAGCAAGAGAAACAATAACACAAAATTCTTTCTTCGTATGCGGTACCGGCTCCAGAAGCCGGGGAATAAGAGGAAGAAGTGTCTTTTTGACCAGACTTGAGTAAAAAAGAGGTGAATCGATTGAGGTCTGTGATGAGGTTTATCGGAGGCAGAGGGGCGACGTCCGCGACGAGGTTACCGTTTCTTCACCTTGCTCGTCTTCATGAGCTGCTCTAACACCTCATACGGTTGAGCCCCTACCACGGTCTTTTTGCCGAGAAGAAACGTCGGCACTCCCCTGACACCCACGGCATACGAACGTGACCAGTCCAAATCGACGGCCTCACGGAAAGCCCTCGTTTCGAGGACCTTTTGAGCCTCCTGGCCCGGAAGGCCAACCGAATCCGCTATGTCAGCCAGATGGGGAATCCTAGCGATGTTTTTGCCCTCAACGAAATATGCGCGAAAGACGGCGCTATGGAATTCGTTCCCTTGACCCTTGGTCTCAGCCCATTTGCCCAATTCCTGAGCCAGTCGGCTGTTGTAGGTTCTTTTCCGCTCCCCTAGGGGCAGCCCGAGCTCGGCGGCCACCCGCCTCAGAAGGGTCATCATCTGATTGATGTCAACAGAGCGACCTGCAAAGAGTTCCTCAAGGGAAAGCCCCTCTTCCGGGGTCTCGGGGTGAAGCGGAAAGGCGGTCCACCGGATATCGATCTCATAGTCCTGTCGCAACTGTTCAATACGCACGGTACTGAAATAGCACCAGGGTCAGACGTAATCAGAGAATATTTCGAGAGTCTTGGGCTCGCTCATGACGCTCCTTTTTTTCGCAACTCGGACTGGTAAATCTTACCGACTCGTGAAGGTTTGAATCAAGGAGGCGTTCCCCCATATCTGTGGGAGCCTCCTGTCCCTTCGTCGCCGAACTCAGGCGGTGACCCAATCTCGGTTCGCAGATTCTGCTCTCGCAGAAAAAAAACAAAGGGTTCAAAAAGACACACGCCTCACAAGCATTCGTTATTTGTGACTTGTTATTTGTCATTGGTCATTGATCATTGGTCATTTGGCATTTCGCCTTTAGCCCTTATTGTCTGGTCTCTAGTCTCTAATCTCTAGTCTCTGGTCTCTCGTCTTCAGTCTCCGGTTTCTTGTCTCCAGTCCCCAATCTCTAGTCTCTCGTCTCTGGTCTTTAGTCCCCAGTCCCTAGTCTGCGGTCTTTCTCGGAACCCCACCGCTTCCGCAGCGTCGCTCAGAGACAGCAGGCTCCCATCCGTGAAGTCAAAAATACTTTAGGGAGTCTGTCACTCGTGACACAGATCCATTCGAAAATGGTGGAACTCCCCCTGGATCAAGTGACCGGTGTCTCCCGTCCTTTTTAAAAAAAAGCTAAAGTTCTGAGTGAATTCTGCCGATACAAACAATGTATACGTCTCCCCTCAGCCGCTAATGGGTATCGGGAGGCACTCTGATTTTGGAAGCATAGGCCAGAGCTCTGTATTTGAGCTCGTCGGGAGATAGGAGATCCCATGATCAAGATTCAGCCCATCAGTGCTCGATGGCGTTTCTTGCTGAACCGAATCGAATCACGGCTCGCGGAGGACTATGTCCAGAGATACGACGAGAACGCTAACGGCATTGTGGAAAGCTCTGAATTCCGGGGCAATAAAGACGTCTTTAAGCGGATCGATCGAAATCAAGACGAACGCCTCGAACTGTCCGAAGTCAAACGTTATGTGGACCTCCTCAGGCAGTACGAGCCGGCGAGGACCTTGGAGAGAAGCCGAGAACGAGGCTCGTCCCAGGAGGGGTCTTCCTTTTCCGTCTCCTTTGATGACAGGCTGATGGGATCGATTCGGGATTTCTTTTCCGCGGAAATCCAAAACCTTGACATGAACGGCAATGGTCTCTTGGAAGAGGATGAATTCACAGGGACGCAAGAAGAATTCACCAAAATGGATTTGGACGGGGACCATCTCGTCAGCTCTCGGGAGTGGGCCGAGAGCTTCCTGGAAAACGATACAGAAACCCAGATGGTCCTCAAGGCCTACCGGTTTTCGGAAGGAACCTTCCTGAACAGCGGCGGCATCATTCAGGTGGCGATTTAGCCCCCAGCAAGCCCTTCAGTTCAAACTCACCGAACGTACTAACCTTCCTAAGTGGCTATCCTCGGAGTATATCGCTTGACCTCACATGACTGATTCGACGAGCAGATTGAGCAATTTCTGGGGTGGGTTTGACATCCTCCACGGAGTGCATAAGAGGCGGCGAGCAGAGCGTCCTCGGAAGAGTATCTCTCCTCAATCTCCTTTTCAATACTCATAACCGAGCCTGGAAGACCTACGTGGCCAGACCAGTAGGCATTCCTCAAGCCCGAGCCTTTTGCAATCTCGATGCACCTGTCCATAAGCGCTCGAGTGGCCCCGATGTGACCCTCCAGGACAAAGTTAGGCCTGAAGGCCAGGAAACATACGGGCAGAGATGGATCGATTTCCGCGATGAACTCTGTCAAGGGCTTTATCTCGCCTTCGTTTATTTTCGGTATCACGGTGATTCTGTACTCCCAGAGTTTATCCTTCGCCCGTCTTCCGATGTTTTCGGCATTCCTGAGAACTGGTTTTGAAGATGCCCCCGTCAGGGCCAGGTGAACTTCATCATGGTATGCCTTCAGGTCATAAGTAATCGATGTGGCAAAAGCGAGAACCCTTTCCAGACTCTCCTCGGTCATGAATCCGTTGGTATCAAAGTTTACCCTCGTACCTGGATTGACCTTTCTCGCCGCTTTGATGACTTTCTCGACATACCCTAGATGAATCGTCGGCTCTCCTCCTGAAAAGAATATTCTGTCAGCCCTCATCAGCCGGGCTGGGAGGGTGCTGAGCTCTTTCAGACACTCGTTGGCGAGTGTTTCTGGGGCCTCGTATCCTCTCTGGCTAACGCCATTGTCCGGATATTGTGAAATCGTCCAGTTCTGGCAGTTTAGACACTTATAGTTGCACCCAGCCAGGAACACCGTGTAGCTCTCTGGGGGCGCTGGATGCAAGGTGGCAGAGGCAACGGTCGGAATGGTGACCCGGCAAACCCCAGTCTCCCCTCTTAGTCGGTTCACCTGGCATCGGTGCTCACACAGCTCACACCTTGTGAGATCCTCGAAATCATCTACCTCTGTCAATTGGAAGTTCCCCTCAGTTTACTGAGTTTCTTGGAAAGCACCGTTGGCCCTTTGCCCCGATGCGCCAGTAATTCGATGACTAATTTCGGCGAAAACTCCTCACGGTCGTCACTTGGCAGGGAATTCCTCTATACATGGGGGCCCCGCTGAGCGGTTCGAAAATGAGGTCATCGGTGAGAAAATTGGCATTGCGATCTGTCCACCCATGGGGAACGGAGACCGTCAATGGATGCATATCCATCTTGATGGTCGCCTCGATCTGAAGTTTCCCGACCTGCGTTTGGATCTCAACGAGGTCCCCATCCGAGATTCCTGCCTTTTGGGCAATACCGCTTCCCACTTCGGCGACCGGAATGGGACGGAGTTTTTTTAAGTTCTGAATATTTCTAAACTGGGAATGATAAAAGGCCGGGACTTTAGCCCCGGTGATGAGGAAGAAAGGGTATTCCCCCGACTCGGTCGGACCTGGTACCGGCTTTGGCACGTCTACAGCAAACGGTCTGAGAGCCGAAGGGATCAGCTCTATCTTGCCTGATGCGGTGTTGAAGCCGCGTTCTCTCAAAGCCCCAGGCCCTTTCTCCTCGAGAAACACACCTCTTTCGAGTTCCTCTGAAGCGTAGTGTCCCACCTCACTCCCTTTAGATAGTGCCGACAACATACTCTCTTCAGTAGGAAAAGCGAAATCGTTCAGATATCCCATCTTGATTCCGAGGTCCCTGATGAACTCTGCCTCGGACTTGGACTCATAGAGGGATTCGATGATCTTTCTTCTGACTCGGACCCATCTTTTGCTTTTTAGAAGACCCGCATCTATTTCTCCCTTTTCATAAAAAGTGCTTGCAGGGAGCACCAGGTCGGCGAACGTGCAGGTTTCTGTCAGGAAGAAGTCATGGACCACCAGGAAATCGAGTTTTTTCAGCGCCTTGATGACTTTGCCTGTGTTTGGAAGGGTCAGCATAGGATTGGATTCCAAAACGACCAGTGATCTGATGGGGTATGGCTGATCCGAAAGAATCGCCTCCGCGAGATATCCGCTGCCATCGGCGGCAAGAGGGTACTGCCCACACCAAAACGGCTTTCTGGTCTCAGGGAGTTGATCTCGCAACGTGATGTCATTCAGTTTGATTTGGGGGTTAAATATCAGCCCGCCCGGCACGTCAATGTTGCCAGAAAGGGTCATGAGAATTGCTATAGCCCTCGCAGTCTGTAGCCCATTGACATTGTGCAGGATGCCTTCCCGTCTATCGATTGAGGCTGGCCTTGCTCCCGCGAACCGGTCCGTGACTTCTCTGATTCGATCGATCGACAAATCCGTTTTGCTCGATACGGATTCGAGGTCGTAGTCACCGAGACTGTTCTTTAGCTCATCGAATCCCGTTGTGTACCGGCTGACAAAGTCATGATCGTACAGGTCATTTTCGATCAAGTACTGGATCATGCCCATGGCAAGGTAAAAGTCTGAGTTGGGCCGGATCGGAAGATGATAGTCAGCGATTCTGGCCGTCTCCGATTTCCTCGGATCCACGACCACAATCGGCGCGCCGTTTATATTCTTTGCCTTCAAGATGTCCTCAACGATACCGTGGTACCGATGCATATAAGACACAAGCGGGTTTGCTCCCCAAAGCATGATGAAATTGGCGTTTGCAAAGTCGCAGGTTGGATAGGCGGGGGGACCGAAGGTGGAAAGGGAGGCGAGCATTTTCGGACCGACACAAATTGACCAGGTCTGGGTAACGTTCGGGCTACCAAATCGGTTCGCGAAGCGCTTCACCATACTCGTGTCCAATGTCCTGCTGGTTGTCCCGAAAAGAAACACGACAGATTCGGCCCCGTATCTGAGCTTGGATTCGTTCAGTTTATCTTTCATGAGCTCAAGCGCCCGTTCCCAGGATATTTCCTTCCACTCTGGCCTTCCTCTCTGACCCGTATTCAGCAGGGGCTTTCGCAACCTGTCTTTGTGATAGAGGACCTTCAGGGAGTTTCTCCCTTTGACGCAAAGCTGTCCCCGGCTGTTCGGATTGTCGCCGTCGCCCTCGATCCTCTGAACTTTGCCGTCTTTCAGTTCTGCAACGATTCCACAATCGCACTTACAAATTTGACAGAAGGTCCGCCTGATTTCTCTCTGTCCCATTCGAGCCCCATGTCATTTGGTGTTGACCGACTGAGCCTTTGTGAGGATTCTCGATTGACGCGGTCTGCTTGAGTGGGCCTTATAATAATTCGGAAACGAACAAGATTACAAGGGTGAGGCGGTGAAGGTGGAATTTTCCATCTGACTCGGAAACAGTCACGGCGGTCGCTTCCATGGCATATATTTCGCATACTTGGAGTCGATCATCACATGATGGCACAGACCAGAGAATCGGATCTCAAGGTCGGATTTTGAGATCTGGGACGAAGCTTCAAAAACCCTGACTTATGGTGGTATACTGGGAGGTACGCTGCCTGACCGAAGGGAGCACGGGAGGTGTCCTAAGCCATGGGTTTTCGGAGAATGTTCTATTTTACCCTCGCCTTCCTCTTCGCTTTTTCACTCCATTCTGCGCAGGGGCAGGTTGAAGGCCTTCGAGTTGTCTATGACGATGCAGGATTTCTCAGTGTCGCCGCGGAGAATGCCGACCTGCAAGAGGCCCTCGCACTCATTGCGGAGAAAGCCGGTATCTCTATCAAATCACCTGAAAATTTCACAAAATCGATAACCATCCAGTTCGATCGGGTTCCCCTTGAGGAGGGCCTTCACCGTATTCTAAAGGATGTCGACCACGTATTGATTTTCTCTCCGGCCGTTGGAAACAAGGAGAGGGAGATCGTATCTGGGGTTTTTGTCCTCTCCAAAGAGGCCCTGCCCTCCGGGTCACGGCAAACTCCGCGCTCCGCGCCAGTGAGCTCGAGAACCGAGGAAGAGAGAGAGGATGAGCCTGTGATTGAGGAGGCCCCTGCGAGTGAGCGCGAAACCTTTGAGGACGATGAGGAAGATCCTATCCTCGTGCGATACGAAAGGCAGCTCGATCGACTGGAGGAACAGATGGAAACGGTTGAAGAGGGCAGCCCTCAGGAGAATGCCATCATGAACCGAATAACGAATCTCAGGAGGCAGATCGAGAAACGCCTGGAGGAGCTTGAGAAAGAAGAGTCGCAGTAGGTGGACCGCGAAATGCAGGTCGAAAAGGGGATTCAGAGGGAGCGGACAGATAGAATGTGGGAAAAAAGGAGAAGACGGAGAAGTTCGCCTCGGAAAAACCTTGACAGCTTTTAGAATCCTACTATAATGGGGACGTTCATGCTGATGCTCAAGCACCGTCGATAGCGTGCCGAAGCAGAGCGGAATCCAGCTTCAACGAATGGCCTATCTCGTTTTACGTGGAAAGAGTGGGCTTTTTCTTTCCCCGTGCCCCGCGGTTTCAGCCTGGGCGGAAGCGAGCCGGGGAAGAGAATCCTGCTGGCGAGCGTCTCAAAGCGCATTCTGTCTGAAATAGGAGTGTACCCATGGAAGTCGACAATCGAAAGCATCCTCGATTCCAGACCACCCTCCCCACTCGATTCAACCTGAATCCAGACCATCATTTTGTTCCTGAAATCAGAAAGTGGGGGGTGAAAGGAGCCGTTAGCAATATCTCACACGAGGGGCTTCTCATCGATTCCCACATGGATTTACTCGATGTTTGTCAGATATTTTCTGAGGCCATGGACGATGATTCGGCTTTCGAACTGGAAGTGGAGCTCACCGATCCCAAGGAAAGAAGCGTAAGGGTCAAAGGCGAGGTGAGGTGGTATCGGATGAGCGAACCAGACATGGTGAGCCGCCACTTTCGGGCCGGCTTGCACCTGAAAGATGGAGAAAGCCGGGCAGTCGCCAGAAGCATCGTCGAGTCAATCACGGTATCAAAACTCAATTAACCCTCCTTCTCAGCAGTTCCCGCAGAAGCCCGCATGATCTTATCGAATTTCTCCTGAGACTTAGGGCTTTTTTACGGCTTCAAGGTCTTCCCCCGTTAGAATCCATGCTCGCGAAGTTCCAAGCCTGAGACGATATTCTTCTGGATTTCTTTTGTGCCCTCATAAATGTCGATAATCTTAGAATCGCGTTCAAACCTTCGAAAGTTGTACGCCTCGATGTCGCCGCAGCGACGAAACTCTGGTTCTATGATCCGACAGGCCTCAGCCGTGACAAACTTCGCAACATCTCCGGAGTATTTTTTCGCCATCGATGTATATTTCGGGTTCGGTCTGCCTTTGTCCACCAGGGAAGCAGCTCTGAATACGAGCAGTTTCAGTGACTCCGATGCGATCCTCATGTCTGCAATCTGATGCTGGGTCGCTTGTTCCTCTAGTTTTTTTCTCAGCAGTCGATCTCTCTTCGCGTAGGCAAATAGCCTTTCCAGGGCCCCCTCGGCCAGTCCCAAACCCTGCGCAGCGATCTCTATTCGACTTTTGTTGAAGAAGTTAATGATGTTGCCAAAGCCCTCATTTCTCTTTCCGATCAGATTCTTGGAGGGGACGCTTGAATCCTGGAAGGAGACGTTCGCCAGCGAAGTCATGTGTGATCCATGTTTTTCACCGATCTCGGCCGCGTCTATGCCATTGGTCTCACGGTCAACGAGAATCGTGCTGAGTGCCTTCTCCTTTTTCGCATTGGGATTCGTCACCGCATACACTGTGAAGAATTTCGCGTAGCTTCCATTGGTTATGAACTGCTTGTCACCATTCAGGATAAAAGAATCTCCTCTTCGAACTGCGGTCGTTCGGGCCCAAGTCAGGTCGCTTCCGTAGTCTGGTTCTGTGAAGCAGATCCCGGATAGGTACTTGCCGCTGGTCATCCCGGGCAGGTATTCTTCGCAGAGTCCCTCGCCACCAAACTGCGCGAAAAGGATGGAGGGTATCCAACCGAGAGACAATGCCATCCCATATCCTGAATCCGTTTTGCACAACTCGGCAATCGCGACAATGGCCGATGTGAACCGAAGCCCCTTTCCTCCGTATTTTTTCGGGTAGTCGACGCAGATCAGCCCGGCGCGGCCGAGTTTTTGCCAGACATCAAAGGGATATTCGTGTTTTTCCTCGAGTTCAATAGCCTTTTCCAGGATAAAATTATCTTCGGCAAATTTCCTTGCCAGTCTTTGGATCTTCTTTTCCTGTTCGCTCAGTTCAAAATCCATATCGACGACCCGTGAAGCGGTTGGCGAGGAGCATCCACCGTCGATCAAAGCTCTACAAATTCGGGGCCACATCAGGACATCGAGAGTCGGGAAATCACATCTCTAACATTTGTCCTAGGGTCTCGGAGACTGATTCGTGGATCACCAGATCGGCCCGATGATCGAGGGGTGTCACATCCCGGTTAATGATCATGAGTTTGGCTCCGGTCTCAACCGCATGTGCGGGAACAGAAGCCGCAGGGTAAACCACCAGGGACGAACCGAGCACAATGCAGAGCTCACATTCCTCAGCATAGGCGATCGCCCTTTCCATCTTGTCCTGAGGCATGGCCTGGCCAAAAGATATGGTTTCTGGCTTCAGGATGCCTGAGCACTGGTCACAGTATGGGACCCTCACCCCTGACTGTATCCGCTGTTCGATCTCATCCCGGTCGTATTTTTTGCCACATTTCAGGCAGGATACCGAGAAAGCGGTCCCGTGAATCTCGATGATTTTGTCTGGCGAGTTTCCCGCCCTGTGGTGGAGCGAGTCGATGTTTTGGGTCACAATGGCGATCAACTTCCCCCGTTTCTCCAGGGTTTTGATTGCCAGGTGAGCCCGGTTTGGGACAGCCTTCTTCATGGTCTGGTAAGACTCCGTGCTCATCTGCCAGTATTTGATCCTGGCCTTTTCATCGGAGACGATCCTGTCAAAGTAAAAGTCCGAGGGATCATACTTGCTCCAGAGCCCTCCGGGGCTCCTGAAATCGGGAATGCCCGACTCCGTGCTCAATCCGGCCCCGGAGAATACGAGGATCTTCTCCGTTTCCTTTACCATTCTTGTGCCCTGAGAAATGAGAGGATCCATCGGTGATTTCCCTCCCTAAAATCCACGCGCTGATGCACTCTTTATGCAACACTTCTAACTCAACTCGAAAACCCGGTCAATCCCGTGCCCATCGATCACCGAGTGTGCGCCTGCCAACCTAACCTGCGTGATTCACGAATCTTCAGAATTCGTGAATAAGCCCCCGCGACAAATTGAAAATCCCTGTTGTGGGTTTCGGCAGGGTGTTCCCACCCGCTCAAGGTTAGCCCTGAGGAGAACGGATTGTTCAGGTAGCCAAAAGGGACTCATGGATAATCTTGGCTCATGGCCATCTGGAGAAAAGCGGAAGCGTGCTACTCACAGAAAATGCGAACCTTCTCTTTGTCACTGTCAACGTCTACAATGAAATCCGCGAGAGCCTCGATGAGCTCTTCGAGTTTCTCTCCGTTGAGTGACGAAAGATCGAAATCGACGCCTTTCTCCTTTAATTTCTCGTTTACCCGGTCTTTCACGTGGGGAGGCATGATTGACCCGAGTTTGACCCCCGCTCTGAGAATTTGAAGGGGAATGCGGATGTTCACGCGTTCATGTTTGCCGTTTGTGCGAGCTTTTGGCTCAACTTGAACCCTGAAATACTTCAGCTTTCTGCCCTTTGTCTGAACCTCGAAGTCCTGCGCTGACGCTTCGGCCCCGGTTTTCAAGGCATCCAGCAGTTTCTCTGCCTCTGAGACACTGATCTTCCCCTCGGCGAGCATCGCTAGAATCTTTTGACGGTCTTCACTCATGATATTCCTCCTTCATTTTTTTAGCCTCTCCACGGCCTCTTCAACGGTTATTTCCCCTTGTTCGAGAAGCTCGAGCGTTTCGTCCTGTGAGGGTACAGGTTCGACATCCACAAAATCGAGCTTCTGGGAAATCCGGTTCAGTCGGTTTTTGATCGTCGGATAACTCACCCCGAAAAGCTGCTCCATCTGCTTGATCGAACCGTGGCTTTTCACAAAGGCTGCCACAAATACCTGGTCCTCCATGGTCAGCCGGGCGAGGGGTGGAAGCTCGAAGCTTCCTTCGAGAGCAATCTCTTTTTTCGGGAGCCTGACGCGCTCAATCAAAAGATCCTCGCCCCCGGTCAGTCGCGTTAATTCTTGCCAATCTGTGATCATGGGGTGCCTCTTTTAATTTTTTTAACTAATAATACCATATTTATTAAAAATATCAATATATATGTTAATAAATTTTATTTTTCTGAAAGGATCAATAACATTATTCGATTCCGGTCGCATCGGATACCCCGACGGGTTCGAGTGTCTCCTTTCGAGCTTTTCTGTTTGACAGTCTGATCGCCCCCTGCTATGCTAGGGTCTCGCTTATTAGAATCCAGCTTCCTCAAGGTTTTCTTTGCTTTGGGCGGTTTTGGCAAGAGAGGCTCGCTAAACGTTGGGCTTTGATTCTTAGAAAGCAAGGCCGGAGGAAGGCGGATAACCTCTGTTGCAAGGAAGAGAGCGCGATTCGACAACCCAGGGCATAGTCGTTGTGAAATCTGTGAAAACTTTTTGTTGCATCCAGAATTGATTTGATTATACTGATATTATTTTTACCACGAATGGAATGGCGAGGTGTCTTTTGGCGGTGGCAAAGTAGCTCTGTTACAAAAGGGAATAGAGGCTTTTATTCGCCCCGAAGATGTGGAAATCCCATTCGAAAGACCAGGTCGTATCAAAGTCGCAAGCGCCTGCCGCCTCCGCTGGAAGGGAACTCTGGCTAGGTTCGACATTCTACCCAGGGCTTTTCAGAACAGTGTGAGCCATAAAGAACTTGATAACGAACAAGCCAAACCATCCATGAGGGTGGGCGGGGTGAGTTGTGTTCAAGGGCTTTCCTAAAGCCAAGGGGGCGATTCCATGAGAAAGGAGGTGACCGGGGTTTCCGTTTAGGCCAGGGGCTCCTGTGAGTGAACGCTTTCGAGGACAGGAGCCTAAGCAGTAAACCAAAAGGGGAAAAGGAGGGACAAAAATGAATACGCAGGTAAAGATCTTTCTGTTTGTTGTTTTGGCGGGCGCAGTTGCCACGTTGGGGTTGGCCTCGCCGGCCCCAGCCGCCGAAGTGATCAAGATCGGCTATACCGCTCCATTCACGGGGGCTGGTGCCGAATATGGAACGAACGGTTGGCGTGGGATTCAACTCGCCCTCGATGAGGTCAACGAAAAGGGGATTACCATTGGTGGGAAGCAGTACAAGATCGAGATCATCCGCTATGATAGCATCTGTACCCCGACCGAGGGGGTCGCAAACGTGCGCAAGCTGGCAATGGAGGATCAGGTCGTTGCAATCCTGGGGGATCACTGCAGTTCCGTCTGCATGGCTATTGCTCCTTTGCATGATGATTTCAAGATTGCGGGGCTCACGATCGAGTGTGCTGCCGACAGCGTGACCAAACCAGGACATGAGTTCTATTTCAGAATGCGCCCCTCTATGGGGTTGATGGCTCCCCTAGGAATCCCGAGGATTGTGAAAATCTTCAATCCAAAGACGGCGGGGTTTTTGAATATCAATGACGACTACGGACATTCGTTCCGTGATTCCTTCAAGGCTGAATTGGCAAAGCATGGCGTCAAGACGATCGTTGAAGAGGACTTCGAGCGGGGGAGCACAGATTTCACGGTCTATCTGACGAAGATGAAGCGGGCCAAGCCAGATGTCGCCTTTTATGTCGGTGCGATTTCAGAAGGTGCCCTGATCGTGAAACAGGCCAGAGAGCTCGGTGTGACGGACCAGACTGCTCTGTTCGGGGCTGAAGAGATGGCTGAGATGGAGCTTCTCTCGCTGGCAGGTGCGGAGGCGGTGGAAGGCACGTATGCCCTCGCCCTGTGGGGAAGCGTTGATCCCGATTTTGCCAAGCGGGTCAAGGACCGGTTCGACGCGCCGATGCACTATGCGATCATATTCGGCTACGATGCGCTTCACGTTGTGGCGAGAGCCATTGACTCGGCCCAGTCTCTCGATCCAGTGAAGATCAAGGATGCCCTGAAGAGGACAGATTATCAGGGGCTTGAAGGCCATGTAAAGTTTGAGAATTTTGAGGGTTACCGAAACCAGGGCCGGTTCGTACCGAGTATTGTCAAGTGGGTCAAGGGGCAGCGGACAGTTGTTGAATGAGGTGAGGCCGTGGATACTCTCTTGCTGCAGATCGGTAACGGATTGATCATCGGGTCGGTTTACGCGTTGGTCGCTCTGGGGCTCAACGTCATCTGGAGTATTGCAGATGTTCCAGACTTCTCTCAGGGCTCCATCTTCGTTGTAGCCGCTTATATCAGCTATTTTGCGGTGACACTTGCGAAGTTTCCCTATTTCCTGGCGTTGGTGTTGGGGATGTGCGTTGGGAGTTCCATGGCTTTCGCTTTTGAGAGGTTTCTCTATCGTCGATGGCGGGGAGCTGGCCGCGTCCAGCTCCTCTGCGCCATCGCCCTGTTCTTTCTCTGGAGCAATGTCGTCAATGCCCTCTGGACCGCCAAAGCGAAGATTTTTCCAGGATATTTGAAGGGCAGCCTTTTGGGTTTCAGTTATATGCGGATCGCCGTCTTCCTGACTGCCGTGGTGCTTTTCGTCCTCGTCTACCTGTTCATCATGAGGACGAAAATGGGAAAGGCGATTCGGGCTGCGGCCCAAGATAGCGATGCTGCTCAGGTTTTGGGTATCAATATTAATACAGTGAACTCTGTCGTTTTTATGCTGGGGGGTGCACTGTCTGGGGCTGCCGCAGTCCTGGTCTCTCCGTTGTACGCGATCTTCCCCTCCATGGGTGACCTGCCACTGCTTAAGGCTTTGGTGGTCGTCATTCTGGGTGGGTTTGGAACGGTCGGCGGTGTCTTGGTCTGTGGGCTGGGGCTCGGGGTCCTGGAGGCACTCGGAGCAGGCTATCTCTCGTCGTCCTACCAACACGGATATGCGTTTGTAATACTTATCCTTGTACTGAGTTTTCTCCCTAAAGGACTCTTTGGCAGGGTATAGCGGAACCGAAGCCCCATGCCACTAGGTTTTCGCCGAAAGTTCCTCATGGAGCAAAATAGTAGGGAGCGACGATACCGTTATGACGCCTGCTTCTCTTTATCACCCAAACTGCCCTCCGTATCGCAATCTGCTTAGGTTTACATCGAAGGCTTTGGTATCCGGACAGGGGATATCGCGGACGACCAAGGAGGAGGTTCCTGATCGCTCGAAAGGGATTAAAAGATCTTCGCTTCCTATACGGTCTTCGGGTGAATAGGAGAAAAAGCCGTGTTTCGTGCTGACCGCATTGTCATAGCGGCTCTCATTGCGATCCTGCTTATCATTCCTCAATTCGCATCGAATTATGTCGTCTATGTTGTGATCCTGGCGATGTTGTACGCCATGTTGACAGCGAGTTATGACCTCCTCACGGGCTATACGGGCCCGCTTTCGTTCTGTCATGCTGCGTTTTACGGTTTAGGTGCCTACACGTCGGCCCTGTTGACGCTAAAGACCGGCATGTCCTTCTGGCTGGCTTTTCCCATAAGTGGCGTATGGGTCTTTCTTTTCGCAGCAGCCGTCGGATATCCCGCCCTCAAGATCCGCGGACATTACTTTGCTGTGACGAGTTTTTTCTTCGGTCATTTTGTTTACCTGTTCTTGTTGAATTCTCGAAAACTGACGAACGGTCCCCTCGGCTTGCGGGGTATCCAGCCACCGGAGAGCATACTCGGCATCGATTTTAGTAGCCTGACGGCCAGTTACTACTTGGTCTTACTCTTTGGGGTGCTGTTCATTGTCTTTCTTCATTTGCTCGTTCATTCGAGGATTGGAAGGTGCCTTGTATCGATCCGAGAGAACGAGGATCTGGCGGAATCGATCGGTATCAACACCTCGTTTTACAAGGTGTTGGCCTTCAGCATCAGCGCCGGCTTGGCCGGTATGGCAGGTAGTCTCTTTGCCCATTTTTTTCGTTTGTTGCACCCATCGACATTTTCATGGATGATCTCGGAGATGATCGTCATCATGGCCCTTGTGGGCGGCCTTGGCACGTTGATCGGTCCCATGATCGGCGCTGGTGTTGTAACCTTTTTTCTTGAACTGATGCGCTTCGCGCCGGAGTTGAGATTTGTCATCTGGTCCGTCATGTTGATACTGGTTCTCCTGATTGAACCGAAAGGGCTGATGGGGATCATCAGACGGATTCGGGACCAATTTAGGAAAGTCGAAAGATGAAAGCGGGAGCATCTGCACAGGTGCTTGAGGTTAAGAACCTCAAGAAACGATTCGGCGGCTTGACCGTCCTTCGCGACCTCGACCTCGATGTCTTCGAATCAGAGATACTCGGGATCATCGGCCCCAACGGTGCTGGCAAGACAACGCTGTTTAATATCATCGCTGGCTTTTTCCCGCCCACAGCAGGCAAGGTCGTGTTGAGAGGAGAGGAAATCACCGGCCTCAGAGCGAATCAAGTCGCCCGGAGGGGTATAGGAAGGACTTTTCAGGCGTCGACCCTGTTCAACCAGTTTACCGTTTTTGACAATGTATATGCCGCATTTCACATGAACTACAAACAACCGTCATGGAAGGCGCCCTTGCACACGCGGGCGGTCCGTGAAGAAGAGGGGGCGATGAGGCAGAGGGCTATGGAAATCCTCGATTTTACTGAATTGACCTCACAAAAAGACAAACTTGCCGAGAATCTCTCCAGTGGGTACCAGAAGCTTCTCGCCATTAGCATCGCCTTGGCGACAGATCCCAAACTCTTATTGTTAGACGAGCCTGTGACCACGCTGTCGCCCCATATGGTGGAAACGGTCATGGGACTGGTGACTCGGGTGCGGGACACGGGAACTACGGTTGTGATCATTGAACATAACATGAAGGCAATTATGGACTATTGCGATCGAATTGTCGTCCTCGCTTACGGGAGGAAAATAGCCGAAGGTCTCCCGAAAGAGATCAGAGAAAATAGAGAGGTGGTTGAAGCCTACCTTGGAGTGATGGGTTGATGTTTCTTGCGCTCAGGGACATGTTTGTCAACTATGGGAAACTCGAGGTCTTAAAGGGTGTTTCCATGGAAATCGAGGAAGGCAAAATAAGCCTTCTTCTCGGGGCCAATGGCTCGGGCAAAAGTACGCTTCTTAAGACGATATCCGGCTTGAATCGGCCAATTTTAGGCAGCGTCTGGTTCCAAGAAACGAGGATTGATGGCATGGCTTCGTACGACATCCTCAGGCTAGGAATTGCACATATCCTCGAAGGGAGAAGGATTTTTCCCCAGATGACAGTGTTAGAGAACCTGGAGTTGGGAGCTTACTCACGGAAGAACAAAAACGAGATAACGAGAGACATCGAGATCATGTGTGAACGTTTTCCCGTACTGGCAAAAAAACGGAAGGAGAAAAGCAGTAACCTCAGTGGTGGCGAACAGCAGACCCTCGTGATCGCACTGGCCTTGATGACCAAGGCGAAACTACTTCTTATGGATGAGCCCTCTCAGGGACTCTCCCCTTTTCTGGTGAACGAGGTGGCCAATACGATAACGGGACTGACCAGAGATGGCCTGAGTATTGTTCTTGTTGAGCATAACCTTCGATTGGGCCTGAGTATCGCCGATAAGGTCTATGTGCTTGAGAATGGCAGGATTGCCTTTGAGGCAGAATCCACAGACCTATCCGGTGTGGAATATGCGAAGAAGATATATCTCGGTGGGTAGGAATTCCCAATCAATGTCGCCAAGTCGTAAACTTCACGGTTGGAGGAAAAATCATCATGTCAGATGTTGCGAACCCGGGTATCGAGACGACTGCCGCAGCTTGCTCCCGTGAGACCTGTGAAGGTTGTGAGATTCAAGGTAAGTTGCTCTGCAAACACACGGGGAAGGATCTTGTGGACTTCGCGGTCTTGGCTGTCGGTTGGATGATTCCATTTGGTGCTGGGATGATCATGGGTAAGTTCTGGACTGGATTGGCGGTCTGGATCGGTCTGGCGTTATTGTTCTTTGGCTATGTCGAGGCCCTGGTGCTCTGTCGACACTGTCCACACTATGCTGAGAGCGGCTTTCTGCTCAAGTGCCATGCCAATTCAGGCCTGCCAAAGATACCCAAGTTCGATCCACATCCGATGACCAAGGTGGAGCACACCGTCTGGCTCATCTATGTGGCTGTGCTTTTTCTCTACTACATTCCATTCTTCATCATCAGCGAACAATGGCTGCTTTTGACACTCACGACCTGGGCACTGATTGTCTGGGGCTGGACAGTCCTGAGGACACAATGTACACGCTGCTACAACCTCTCCTGCCCAGCGAATCGCGTGCCGGAGGAAGTGCGGAGAGGTTTTTTTGTTAACTACCCGCAATTCGCCGAGGCGTGGGGGGAGGATGTATCGCCTTATCACAGGAGAACGGTATGAATATTGATTTTAGAGGCAAGGCCGTGCTTGTTACGGGTGCTTCCGGAGGAATAGGGCGGGCAATTGCCCAGCAATTCGCCCGATGCAATGCACGTGTTGTCGCTCATTATCACAAGAACCGTGATGCTGCCGAGCAAATACTGACTGAACTCCCAGGGGGACCTCATCGAATGGTTCAGGCCGACTTGTCAAATCCCGAGTCTGTGCTGAACATGGCTGAGATGACCATCAAGGAAATGAAGAGAATTCATGTTTTGGTCAATAATGCGGGAATATTTGAAGAGCGTGCGATAAAGGGGTTGACATTCGAAGAATGGCAGGCTCTTTGGACGCGAACCATATTTACGAACCTGATGGGACCGGCTCATCTGTCATTTTGTTTTGTGAAGCATATGATGGACCATGGTGGAGGCAAGATCGTCAATGTCTCTTCGAGAGGCGCCTTTCGGGGTGAACCCGATGCCCCTGCCTACGGTGCGAGCAAGGCAGGATTGAATGCCTTGAGCCAGTCCATGGCAAAGGCCCTGGCCCCGAGCAATATCTTTGTTTATGCGGTGGCACCGGGATTCGTGGAAACGGCAATGACGGCACCATTGCTTTCGGGTCCTCTTGGTGATTCAATTCGGAACCAAAGCCCCCTTGGCCGGGCCGGCAGCGCTGAAGAGGTGGCGCGCACCGTTGTGTTCTTAGCTTCAGATGGGACAGAGTATCTCACCGGATGCATCGTCGATATCAATGGAGCTTCTTACCTTCGAACCTGAGGATCCTTTCATCTCGGATGGGCGTGACATAAAGGCTTGTCTTTTATGGTATGGTAATATTCCCTCGCGTGGGTGAGGATATTGGGCGAGCGGTCATTGGTTGGCGTTTTCTTGATTATGATTTCAATTCTCTTCGGGTTGTTGTCGAACGTGGGGAGGACGGCTGAGCCGACGAGGCCGAACCATGAAGACGAGTGCGTTGTTCTCCTTCATGGCTTAGGAAGGACGAGGCGTTCAATGGGGAGACTCGAAGAATACCTCTCGAGTCGGGGCTACCGGACCGTTAACTACGGATACCCGTCACGGGGTGAAACGGTTGAACATGTCGCCGAGGTGCGTATCCCCGAAGCCATTGCGCAATGTCGCCAGAGCCGCCCAGCCAAGATCCATTTTGTGACCCATTCCCTGGGAGGGATCGTCGTCCGGCAGTATCTGCAGGCCAACTCACTCCCTGAGGGGAGCCGACTCGTCATGCTGGCCCCACCCAATGGGGGGAGTGAGGGAGTCGATTATTTTATGAAGTTCTTCCTCTACAGGTGGATTACGGGTCCTGCAGGCCAGCAAATGGGGACGAACTTCGAAAGCATCCCGAATCGATTAAAGCCGATCGATACTGAGGTCGGCATTATCGCCGGCAACAGGAGCCTCAATCCACTTTTTTCAGCGCTCATTCCCGGACCAGACGACGGCCGGGTTTCTGTCGAACGGGCCAAGTTAGCGGAGATGGCAGATTTTCTGGTTGTTCCGAGCAGCCATAGCTTTATTATGAGGAACCCAGTTGCCATGAAGCAGGTGGTCCATTTCCTCGAGCGTGGGAGGTTTAATCACAGCAAGGTGCCCGAGGGGGTTCAACCCTGAGAAATCCGAAGGCTGAACCGTGGCCCCATGGAAAGCCTGGTAACATGACGGGTCAAATCGCCATACCCATCTGGATTTTCGTCCTACTGCTGGTCCTAACCGTCTGGGCGGTGCTGGATCGAGTTTGCATCCCCAGTGTCCGCTGGTTTTTCAGGCGGCGAATTCATCGCGTGCTCGATGAGATTAGCAGCCGACTGGACATCGAAATCCGGCCCTTTCAGCTCACCAAACGGCAGGTCCTCATCGATCGGCTCGTTTATGATCCCAAGGTCATCCAGGCCATACAAACCCAGGCGCAGGAGACGGGTACTCCCCGAGGTGTTCTTCAGGCAGAAATTCTTGGCTATGCGAGAGAAATCGTCCCGTCTTTTAATGCCTACCTCTATTTCCGGATTGGTTACTGGGTGGCAAAGAAGGTTGCGCGAATGCTCTATTGGGTCCGTGTTGGCCTCGTCGACAATGAAGAATTGGCCCGCGTCGATCCCGAGTCCACCGTCGTCTTTGTGATGAACCATCGTAGCAATATGGACTATATCCTTGTCGCGTTTCTGGCCGCGGAGCGAACGACACTCTCGTATGCTGTTGGCGAATGGGCTCGAATTTGGCCCCTCGAAACACTGGTGAAAGCTCTGGGGGCGTACTTTGTTCGTCGAGATTCCAGAAATCCCTTGTATCGCCTGGTTTTGGAGCGGTATATCCACATGGCGACCGAAGAGGGCGTGTGCCAGGCTGTGTTTCTTGAAGGGGGACTCAGCCGAGATGGTCGGCTCAGGCCACCCAAGTTTGGCCTGGTCGATTATATGCTCCGTGGCTTCCAGGCGGCGACTGACCGGGATATTGTCTTTATTCCGGTAGGGATTAACTACGACCGAACCTTGGAGGATCGGAGCCTTTTACGACGCCTGGACCCTCACGCCAAAAGACGAAGCCAGTGGTTCGTTATCAGGACGACGACTCGGTTCATTTGGCGCAATCTGGTCTTGATGGCACTGAACAAGTGGCAACGCTTTGGCTACGCCTGCGTCAACTTTGGCCCAGTGGTTTCGATGCGTGAATATTGTCAGGACCACGACATCAATTTCAGCGAGTTAGACCGTGAGGATCGCTTTAGGGAGGTCGAGAAGCTGTGCAACGGGCTGATGGCTTCCATTCAGGGCGTCATTCCCGTTCTTCCAATATCCGTCCTGGCAACCGTGTTTCTGGAAGCCCCAGGAGATGGGCTGACCGAATTCGATGTGAAAGGGCGAGTACATCGTTTGATGGAAGAATTACAAACCCAGGGTGCCCAGGTCTATATTCCGAAAAGAGGCCGTGAGCTGGGTATCACGACGGCCTTGAACATGTTGAGGATAAGACGGATGGTCATCGTCGAATCAGATGGATCATTTCGGACTGATCCTGGGTCGCGTGACATACTCTCGTATTACGCGAACGCCATTGCTCACTGGCGAGAAGCCCCGGCAAGCCATCCATCTCCTTCATCGTTACACTGATGACCAGATCTTCTTCAACGACGACGTTTTTCAGCCTTTTTTCCTTGACAAGCGAGCCCTATACTTCTATAATCGCCAACGGGTTAGGAGTCGGGTTTTGCCCGACTTCGGATCGAGAACGAAATGGATAAACCAAAAAGGAGGGACGAGAGATGAGACTTTCTAAGCTGTGCGTTATTGCAGTGTTGGTGACAGTCATCGTCGCGGCGAGCGTGGCGATGGCTGGGGAAACCCTCGAAGCAGTCAGGGCGAGAGGGGTTATCATCGCCGGCGTAAACGGTGGTGTCTTTGGATTTAGTATGCCTGACGAAAAGGGTGTATGGAAGGGGCTTGACGTGGATACGGCGAAGGCCGTTGCCGCCGCCGTATTTGGTGATGCGAGCAAAGTCCAGTTTACCGCTCTGACGGCTGTGCAGCGCCTGCCGGCGCTTCAGTCCAAAGAAATCGACGTTCTAGTCCGGAATACCACACAGACCCTGACTCGGGAAACGGTGAACGGCCTGAACTTCACTCATGTGAACTACTACGATGGCCAGGGGTTCATGGTGCCGAAGAAACTGGGCATTAAGAGCGCAAAGGAACTGGGTGGGGCGACCATATGTGTGCTCCCGGGAACAACGACAGAGATGAATGCGGCAGACTTCTTCCGAGCAAACAAGATGAGTTGGAAACCGGTGGTGATTGAGCAGACGGCCGAACTCTCAAAAGCCTTTTTTGCCGGGCGATGTGACTGCTTGACCTCCGACGCCTCTCAGCTGGCTGCCCACCGCTCCGTCGCCACGAATCCGGACGACTACGTAATCCTGCCCGAGATTATCTCCAAGGAGCCTCTGGCCCCGGTGGTCCGCCACGGTGACGATCAGTGGTATGACATTGTCAACTGGACGGTGATGGCCCTCATCGAGGCAGAGGAACTGGGCATCAATTCGAAAAATGTCGATGAGATGCTCAAAAGCACAAACCCCCAAATCCAGCGTATTCTGGGAGTAACCCCTGGAATGGGCAAGGCCCTCGGTCTTGATGAAAAGTGGGCGTACAATATCATCAAACAAGTGGGGAACTATGGCGAAATCTACGAACGGAATGTGGGCCCCAACACGCCCCTCGGCCTTCCACGCGGTTTGAATGACCTGTGGACAAGGGGCGGAATTATGTACGCTGCACCGCTTAGATGATCCTTTCTTCGGGTGCCCCTCGATGAGAGGGGCACCTTTTTTTCTGATTGCTTGAAACCGTACGACGTGCGCCAGCCAAAGGCCCATCGTGGAAGGTGGTAGCCCCTCATTTTCACGATTCAGAACCGGATCGTGAATTCTTGACAAGCGATCGACCCCGTCGAAAGAAATGAGCGAGACGAAGGACAGACCGGTCCTGGACAAGGTACCATTCTGGCTTGACCCCAAAAAACGGTCCATCATGTTCCAGATTGCCGTGCTCGCTATGGTGGGTCTCCTCGCCTATTATCTCGTCTCCAATACGGTATTTAACCTGAAAAAGCAAAACATTGCTACCGGATTCAGTTTTGTGAATAAGGAATCTGCCTTTGAGATCGGCGAATCCATGATCTCCTATTCGGCTGCCAGTTCCTATGGGCGTGCCCTCATCGTCGGAGTTCTCAATACCTTAAGGGTTGCCTTCATCGGGATTATTTTCACGATTTTCCTGGGGACCATCGTTGGGGTGGCCCGGTTATCATCCAACTGGCTTGTCTCAAAATTGGCAGCGATCTATATCGAAGTCATGCAGGATATACCTGTCCTCCTACAGTTGTTTTTCTGGTATGCCATCTTTTACGAAACCCTTCCATCCCCTCGACAGGCCCTGTCCCCCATGAATGGGGTGTTTCTCTGCAACCGCGGAGTGGCTTTCGCAATTCCGGAAGCCCACCCGGCCCACAGCTACATGCTTCTGGCCTTCTTGGTCGCTTGCGGGCTGGCCTATTTCATTCGTCGATGGGCCAGAAGACGGCAGGAAAAGACGGGACGGTTTTTCCCTGTCTTCCGGGTTTCAGTGGGCTTGATCGTGGGGCTGCCTTTGGTCATTTGGTATCTGGCCGGTTCCCCGACGAAGATGAATGTCCCCGAGCTTGTCGGGTTTAACTTTGAAGGGGGCATGATGGTCAGCCCCGAATTTGTCGCGCTCTTGTTGGGCCTCGTCATCTATACGGCTGCTTTTGTGGCCGAGGTTGTCCGTGCGGGTATCCAATCGGTCAGCAAGGGCCAGAGAGAAGCCGCCATGTCAATCGGGTTGAAGCCTCCCATGGTGCTGAACCTGGTGATTTTGCCCCAAGCCCTCAGGGTCATCATTCCACCGCTGACGAGCCAGATGCTCAACCTGACAAAGAACAGCTCCCTGGCCGTGGCCATCGGATTCCCTGATTTCGTCTCGGTCGCGAACACAACCATCAATCAGACGGGACAGGCCATTGAAGGGGTGGCCCTCATCATGGCGGTTTATCTGATCTTCAGCCTGTCAACATCGGCCTTTATGAACTGGTATAACAAGAGGGTAGCCCTGGTCGAGAGATAATGAGCCATGGAAGCATCTTTCCCAGAGACAGTCAGAGAAGAGCTGAAGCCCCCGGTAACCAGTGTGGGGGTGATTGGGTGGGCCAGAAGCAACATTTTCAACGGGTGGTTCAACTCGCTCCTCACCGTTGTGACCCTGTTCTTTCTCTGGAAGATCGTACCCCCGCTCTTCCGATGGGCCTTCATTGATAGTGTTTGGACGACGACTTCACAGGAATGTAGAGCGGCAGGAGGGGCTTGCTGGTCCATTATCACGACAAGCCTGCGGTTTATCATATTCGGTTTCTTTCCCTATGAGCAGCAATGGCGACCCCTTTTGGCCATGATCGTTCTCGTCGGCTTGCTTGCCTACAGCAGAAACCGAGATCATTGGAAGAGACCCCTGGCCTATGCCTGGCTCATTGGACTTTTCACGATGGGCCTGCTCATGAAGGGAGGACTTTTTGGGCTTTCTTCAGTGGGAACCACCCAGTGGGGCGGCCTGCCGCTGACCCTTCTCCTTTCTGTCTTCGGACTGACAGCTGCCTATCCCCTGGGCGTTCTTTTGGCCTTGGGGAGGCAATCCAAATTGCCTGCCGTCAAACTGCTTTGTGTCTTATATATCGAATTGATCCGTGGTGTACCCCTCATCAGCCTGCTCTTCATGTCTTCCATCATTTTCCCGCTTTTCTTGCCCCAGGGGATCAGGATCGACAATATTCTCCGGGCTCAGGCGGCCATTATTCTATTCACCGCTGCTTACATTGCCGAGGTGGTCCGGGGTGGTTTACAGGGAATGTCCCGCGGACAATATGAAGCAGCGGAATCGATTGGATTGAATTATTACCTGACCATGCGGCTGGTTATCCTCCCACAGGCTCTGAAAATCGTGATTCCGCCAACGGTGAGCATTCTGATTTCCGCATTCAAAGATACATCCCTTGTTGTAATCATCGCGCTCTTCGATTTGCTCAAGACGACACAAACTGTTCTTTCCAATCCAAAATGGATGGGATTCAGCCGTGAGGCGTATATCTTTATTGCCATCCTCTACTTTCTTGGCTGTTTTTCCATGTCGAACTACAGCCGCAAGCTGGAGAGGGAGCTGTCAACCGGAGACTAGTGGCTTGATCCTCGGTCCGGGATATTGCATATTTTCCTGGCCCATATGAAAATGGGAATATCTATGGATGGCAAGAGGTTTTCATGAACCAAGGAGCATCAAAGATGACGGAAACCCAGTCTTCCGCAGGGCCCATGATACAGATCAGCGATCTGCACAAGTGGTTCGGTGACTTTCACGTGCTTCGGGGCATCGATCTCACTGTGGACAAAAAGGAACGGATTGTCATCTGTGGACCTTCAGGCTCTGGAAAATCGACCTTGATCCGATGCATCAACCGTCTGGAGGAACACCAACGGGGCCAGATCATTGTCGATGGTATCGAGCTCACGAATAACATCAAGAATATCGAGAAAGTCCGTGCAGAAGTGGGCATGGTTTTTCAGCACTTCAACCTTTTTCCCCATCTGACAATCGTTGAAAACCTGAGTCTGGGACCCATTTGGGTGCGAAAAGTCCCCAAGGCCGAGGCTGAAGAGACGGCCATGTATTTTCTGGACAAGGTTCACATTGCGGAACAAGCCAGAAAGTACCCTGGGCAGCTCTCTGGAGGCCAGCAGCAGCGTGTCGCCATTGCCCGCAGCCTCTGCATGAACCCGAAGGTCATGTTGTTCGATGAGCCAACCTCTGCCTTGGATCCGGAGATGATCAAGGAAGTGCTCGATGTCATGATTGAACTCGCCCAGGAGGGCATGACCATGATCGTGGTGAGCCATGAAATGGGCTTCGCCAAGAGTGTGGCTCACAGGGTGCTTTTCATGGACTTTGGTCAGATTGTCGAGGGAAATACACCGGAAGAGTTCTTCAGGAATCCCAAACACGACCGGACCAAACTCTTTCTCAGCCAGATCTTACACTAAGACAAAACGAAATTCCTTTCCTATTCCTTTTTGAAAAGGGTCTCCCATTCGGCTTTTGCCTTCTCTTTTGCTTCCTTCTGGGTCCGGCCGACCTCTCCCAAACGGTACTGGAAATATTCACAGAAATTGCTTCTTTCACGGTCAGACACGTATTCGGCCTGCGGTTCCCGGCACCTGTTGTGAGCATATTCATCGTAGAATTCGCAATTCCGGCAGCAGTGGAGATCACGGCCACAATGAGGGCACTGGTCTAGCCTCGAGACCTTCGCCTCCAAAGTCAGTTCGTTCTGGCAGTGAAAGCAGACAAAGGGCATTTTCTTACCCTCGTGTGACCGTCAGAGATTGATACGACTTTATACCACGGTCCGAGGAGGAGGTGGGGTCAAACCTACAAAATACATTTGAGGCTTTGCCATCGAGTAGTGTTCCAAGAAGCAGTGAGTCCGTGCACTTACCGCTAAACGCTGGGTTCATCACGGCCCTGCCTTTCTGTTTAGTACGTATAGAGTATGGCGTTTAGTACGAGGTGGGATTCCGTTTATTTGCATCCCAAATAATCAGGTCTGAAGGTGGGTAAGAACCCTATGTTCCAGTTGAAAGGAATCACTCAGTTCAGGGCGCTCCCTAAAGCGCTTCAGTGGGAAACGGGTCGGCTGACACCCATGTTACTTCAGTCCCGCCTTGCGCATCGATTCAATAAAGAGTTCTATATCTGCTTGATTCTTATACGGCAGCGTCTTTGCAAAATACGCTAGGGAGAATTTGGGATCTATCCTGAGGATTTCTGCGGCTTCCGTATGGGCTTCCTCCTCTCGCCCTGCTATACTATAACTGGCGGCCAGGATAATGTGGGCGATGAGATCGTCAGGGTTGCGCTGGAGGGCCTTGCGCAAGGTCACGATCGCCTCCTCATACTGTCCCGTAAGGCGATAGGTGTGGGCTAGGTCGGCGAAGTACCAGTTCGGAGGCATCGGGTTGAGACGCATCGCCTTCTTAGATGAGGCAATGGCTTCTTCCAGCCTGCCCACAAAGGTCAGAGTCATGGCCAAATGCGCATGGGCGTCAGCCCCATTAGGATTCAGAGCAATAGCTCGTTCCCCTTCAGCAATCGCCTTTTCATGCTGTCGCAACATAAGGAAGATATGGCCCAATAAGGAGTGGGCATAGTCCTGGGTGTCATCGAGGGCAAGCGCCTTTTGCGCCAGTTCGGATGCCTGCTCCATGGACTTCTCAGGGGACTCACTCGAGCCATACCACACATCCATCACGTGGGCCCAACCAAGCATCGTGTATGCCCATGGGTTCTCCGGGTCTAGAGGAACGGCATCTTCAAACATCTGCTTGGCCACAGCATTATCCTCTTCATTGAAGCGCAAATAATGGTGCATCCCTCGTAAGACCTTCAAAAAGGAATCGAGGTTTTCCGTACTTCTATCATACACACGGGCTTGCTCCCCCTCCGTCAGTGTTACGCGCAGTGCCGTCAGGATCTTCGTCGTGATCTCATCTTGTAGAACAAATATGTCTTTCAGATCCCTGTCGTACCGCTCCGACCACACATGGCCACCAGTGGTGGCATCAACCAGCTGGGCAGTGATCCGCACCCGGTCTCCCGCCTTGCGGACGCTGCCCTCCATTACATAGCGCACTCCCAGTTCCTCAGCCACCTGTTGGACCTTTACCGGCTTGTCCTTGTAGGTAAACGTCGAGTTTCGGGCAATTACAAACATGTTGTGCACCTTGGAGAGGGCCGTAATGATTTCCTCGGTTAAACCGTCGCTGAAGTATTCCTGCTCTGGATCACCGCTGATGTTAGCAAAGGGCAGGACAGCAATAGACGGTTCCTCAGGTAATGGAAGTGCTATCTTCTCTTTGTCAGCGACCGTAACTCTTGGCTCCATCAAGACCCGATAGACCCGCACCGGCTTCCTGATGTTCTTGACGGTGTGCTCGCCAAGAGACTCATAGCCCAAAGCCAGCTTGTTTTCGATATGGTCATGCACGGTTCCAGAAATGGAGATGCCTCCACCTTCGGCTAAACCCTCTACCCGAGCAGCGATGTTGACGCCATCCCCGTAGATCCGCTCCCCCTCTTCGATCACATCCCCGAGGTTGATCCCGATGCGAAACTCCATTTTACGGTTTTCGGGCAAGTCGGCGTTTCTGGCCTTAAGTTCCTCCTGGATCTCCACGGCACAACGTACCGCATCCACCACACTCTTGAACTCCGCCAACACATTATCCCCAGGAGAATCCACCACCCGGCCCCGATGCTTCTGGATCAGGTTAGCCATCACCTCTCTATAGGCGGTCAGTGTGCGGATGGTTGCCTCTTCATCCTCGCCCATAAGACGGCTGTAGCCTTTCACGTCAGCACTGAGGATGGCGGTCAGCTTCCGTTTGTAACCCTCTGCAGTCATAGGGTCACTCCTCTGGGGATTTGAGAGCGAGTGAAGAAGTGTTGCGAGGTGGTTGATTGTCGGGAATCACCGAATTGCAGTGTATACCAAGGGGGATAAGATGACAAGTTCCAATGGAGCTTTTGGCTTCCTTCTTCCTAGCCAAGGTGTTAAATACAAGATGCAATCGCAACCTCATCACCTGCGGTCTTTCCGTTGATTGGCGTTTGAATTAAGCACAACCCAACGGCTCTCCAAATCCAAAATTTGCCGGACTCGCCACCGCAAAAAATCCTTGACTAACCTGATGAGAGTGCTACGATGAAGGTGTTCCTACGATGCCACTGGGGGGCTGAGCTAGGCGGAGTGCAAGCTGAGTTGATCTGAAAGCCTACTTTTTCTTCAAAGAAAGGAGAGTAGGCTTTTTATTTTGGTTTAGGAAAAGGGGAGACGCCATGAAGGTGATAAACAGAAGAGAGTTCTTGAAGAAAACAGGGAAAGTGGCTTTGGCAAGTGGAGCGACTTTCGGCATCGGGACTGGTCTCTTTGGCCGTGGTCTCGTTACACCGGACCTCGCTTTTAGCGAAGGATCACAAACTGAATTCAACGTCTATAACCCTATTAATCCAGTTGCAAAAGACATCGTCGCTCATACTTTCAAAGACTGCCTCGTCCAGAAATGGTGGCCGGGGATTTGTTATAAGACATCTAAACCCATGGTTGCTGTGGCCGGAGGCACGGTGACTCAAATTATGAAAATGGAAGATGTGCCAGGCGATCATGCACGGCTGGCTCTTAGAGAAGAACCAAATGCCGCCAAAGGATTCTTGGTCAGGATTGTCCATGGTACTGGTTATAAGTCATTCTATCTCCATTTAAAGAAGCCTGAATTGGAATCTTTGCAAAAAGTCAAAAGGGGACAAATCATTGGATATCCTGATGAGAGATGGAATATGCCAAGACTGGTATTTATCAACGGAGATGCAACCGATCCAAATAATTATGGTCAAGGTCACGGGTTTATGACTTATTTGGACGGCAGCACTGATTTGGAAATTGGCAAGGAAGAACAAAACAAAAGGTATGAAATCCAACAGCAAATACCGAACAAAATTGCTGGTATGGTTGAAGGCCCGGAAAAATATACTCTACTCAGAAAAAAGCACGAGGGCATGTTTCAATATAGGTGGTCGAACATTGAGAAATTTCGGTACATAGAGTACCTCTACCAGAATGAGCCAGAAACCTTTCCCGCCCTGAAGAAAGAGGAATTCGAGGAGATGAGAAAGGAATTCTACGGCAATCAACCAATCGTTTTGACTTTACCTTTCAAGAAAGGATGATCTCTGCGAGATGATTAGCCGACAAGGGCACGTCCGTAAAATCATAACCCTCTATCTGCTGAGCTCCGTTAACCCTTCTCGGTGAAAAATCTTCTCCCCACACCTTTCTGAAGTTCTCACCGAGGGTTGACACACCCCACATACCATCGATGATCATATGCTGAAGGAGACCTGGAGCGTCGGTGCGGGCTCTGCCCGGTTTAGAATTCCTATAAAAGACAGTTGAAACAGAAGAAAGTGATGAAATAACGGACCTCCCCATTCCCAGCGTCCTATACTCCCCCAACATCTCTCACAGATTTCCTGAAATTGTGGAGAAATGAGATCAACGGTTCCATGGATCAATGAATGTCGAAAACAGAGGGTCAAATCTCCCTCCCTAAACTGATTTACCCCTTTGACATTCTGAGAGGACCTTTGTTAACGTTCATCTGAGAGTTGTTAGTTTCCATCCTCAAGCGAAGAGGAAAGGAGTGATTTTATATGGGCCCATCAGAAGAGAAGGTGTATGAGAAATCGATTATTCGGCCGCAGATGAGTGTGGAAGACTTTAGATTTCGTGGACAGGGTATACCGTTGGAACAACTGGAACAGATCAAGAAGGCATTACTCACTTTCCACACCCTGGAAACGATGGCAGCCAATATTTACAAATTCCAACTCACAAAAGATCCCTCGGAACTCAATCGCCAATTAATCATCGCCATGTGTAATGAGATGACCCACGTTCAGGATTTTCAGATTAAGCTTTACGAGTATGGCTGGAGACCGAGCAAACTGAGATGGGCGTTTTGGATCGTCGGGTTTGTCATTGGTTTTGGTTCCCGAATACTGGGTCGGCGGGCCATTCTTAAAACGGCAGTTTGGTTGGAGGAAAAGGCTGTTCACCATTATGGTCAGTTGTTGCAGAGCATCGATTGGGATGAAGAAATGCGCCGGTTGATAGCAGAAGACGGGTCAGATGAAGATGGACATGTCCAACGGTGGCGAGGTCTTCTACAATCGCGCTGAAAGGTTTTGAGGTTCGGCTTTTGACATATCTGCGCAGCTCAGAGTTTGGTCGTGCCAGATTGTTCAAGCAAGTTCCGACGTTGGGATGTTCTCTCCCAATTCTCTTTTCACGTATTGTCAGGGCTCGGTGGTGAGGGGACTCTGCCTTCTTCGATGAAAGAGGGGGTATTTAGCATCCAGCCTTAATCTCCATCATGCAATCATTCCGCACCAAATAGAAACTAGCGTTGTTGGGTGACCTCGATGACCAACCGGTCTCTCTTCTGAGAAATCTCTGTCCCGAAGGTCCGGGAGAAACGCATGATGCGTTCTTTAATTGCCTTGAAGTCTCCTCCCTTGGCCCGGTTGACCTGCATATGGTCGATCAATAACGGGATCAATTCGATGCGCTGGACATCCCAAGGCGTGATGGTGATGAGAAAGAGCAGTTGTTGATCGTTTCTCAGGACGGGATCCACGTAGTAATCGTCGATGAGTTCGCCCGTATCGTACAGAATGGGTTTGCCATTATAGATCTCGATACCCTGGAAGACATGTGCACTGTGGCCGTGGTAGATATCGGCTCCGGCATCCATAACGGCGTGGGCAAATTCAATGAATTTCCGGCTGGGTGCTTGGCGCATGTTGGGTCCCCAGTGAACAGAAAAGACCACAAGATCGGCCCCTTCATCCCGGGCGCATTGAATGGCTTCCCTGATCCGGGCGAAATTGTCTTCCCTGAGACTGATCCTAATGACGTTTGTGCCTGGTAAGTCAGTGTGTGCGCCGTATTCCCGAAAATGGTCAGCAAAAGAAATCACTCCGATTTTGATTCCGCTGGCTTCGACAAGCGCAGGTTTTGAGGCCTCCATAAGATTTTTTCCCGCGCCCGCGTGGGCGATGCCATGGTCGTCCAGATGTTGAATTGTTTCCAGCAGGGCCGTTGCCCCGAAATCCATCGCGTGATTGTTCGCCAGAGAGACATAGTCAATGCCGGCGATGGTGAGTGTCTCGATGGTTTTGGGGAGGGCCCTGAAGTAAAAGGCCCTGGGAGGCTGGAAGGGTTCACCACGCTGCGCGAGGACACACTCGAGATTGGCCAGCATCAGGTCAGGCTCTTGCAAGAGTGACAGCGCGTCTCCCCAAATGTAGCGGGGTCCCCTTTCTTGGATGGTTTCATTGACCAGGCGTCCCAGCATGACATCACCGCCAAAGCCAAGAACAATGCGTAAATCCTTTTTCTCAGAGACTGTTGGCCCTTGTGGCACAGGGACTCCCATTTGCGAGATGGCTTCATGTGGGAATACGCTCGCCCCACCGAAAACGATAAAGGCGAGAGCGATGAATACCTTTCTAATTTCCATTGCCTCCCCACCCCCATGCTGTCCGAAAAGTGGCACAATTCGTTGCCAGTTTTTGATGAAGTTGCAGATAGATGACTCTTTTCCGCCATTGTATATCACGGGCTGTCGGATGGCAATTTCTGGCCGGTGATTTTGGTTCGATACCGGTCGTATCTCGGAAGTTCGAATCGGCCAGTCACGTTCTTGTAAGCTAGATTTCATAGTTGAAAACCGACTCGGGCGATTCGCGAGGGGGTTTCAGTCGGTTCTCAGTGCTAAGCTATTGATAATGAATAGATAATCAGGTCTCTCTCGGTATTGACCGATTCCGGCACTCTTATTGCTTCTGGTTGATTAGATTAGGTAGAGGAGTCGCCAAGGATGACAAAAGAGAGGAGAAACCACCCGAGAGTCTCGGTGTCTCACCCGGTCCTCTATTTCACGGATGTCGATCCAACCCCGAGGCTTGGCCTGACCGTTGACCTCAGCTTGGGGGGAACCCAAATTGAGAGTCTTCAGAATTTGACGCGGAATGAGGAGATCGAGATCGCCATCCACACTGATTTGCTGGTCGTTAAATGCAAAGGAAAGGTCATTTATGTCTTGGAACCAGAAAAGGGCAGGATAAAAGCCGGAATCAGGTTCGACGCCATGTCAGAATATGACAAGCTCTATCTCATGCATCACCTTTTCTATATCATGGAACAGCGGACATCACAGTCAACCCTCTCCCCCTCATGAATTCCTCTCTGAGGCGAAATCATGGCAATGTCAAAGGTATGTCCAGAGTGCGGCTCGATGGGTTGTGCCCGGATCATCTATGGGACACCCTTACCGACCAAAAAACTCCTGGATCAATTGAGGTGTGATAGATTCATCCTCGGAGGTCCTGTGGAAGAGGATTACAGCCCTCAATGGAAATGCCAGGATTGCGGTGCGGACATATATGAAAGGAGAATAGTGAGACCTTTACATGCCGGGGGAACCAGAAGGAAGAGCATAGGAAGGTGAGTTTTTGGCTCCCCTGCCATTCATATTCCTTTGCGCCTCCATGAATAGAATCAATGCTTGGATGGTCTCTCTCTGGTCGTATGGCCCTTATCCGCACGATTCATATCCACGCTCTGAAAGTCTAGCCCCCTGTCCCGGGCTTGGCAATCCCTCCACCTCTTTGATTTCTCAATCGTATTTCGGCGAATGATGAGTGCGAAGAGAAAAATATTTCCATATTCTATTGGTTTTGGTCTGACGGTCAGTTTTTTGGTGCTATGCAGCATCGGTGCCTATCATTTCTTGAGCATTTCAGTCCGTGGATTTGCCAGTCGGTCGTGGCCCGAAACGCTCGGAGAGGTTGTTTCCACAAGTATTCGAAGGAGCGTGTATGCCCGCGGAGGGACTTGTTTCAATGGCGTGATCACATATCGTTACGTCGTGGACGGACGAGCGTATCGATCAAACTCGTATGATCCTCGACAGCAATCCAAATGCTTCAGGAAACGGTCGGATGCAAAGGAATTCACTGCTTGGTTCTCTGTGGGGCAAAGGATAACGGTTTACTATGATCCGCATCGCCCTTCACTGGCCGTCCTGAAACCGGGGCTCCATCCTGTGACACACGCTTTCTATGGTTTGATGGGCGTTGTTTTCCTGATACTGATCGGGATCTTTGCGTTGGGAGCTCGGAGGATTTTTGACAAGCTGGTTGGGGTCAAAAGGTCAAGCGTTTCTCATTCTTGAATATATTTCCAGCCTTTCTAGGGACAATCTCACGATGTCTTTGACGGTGTCTTTCCTCTCCATATAGTCTTCGAGAAAGGCCCTGACCTCTTTCTCTCTTCCAAGCCCGCCAATCGGGACGACGGCTTCGACAACCCGTTCGTAATGCATGGGATGAAACTGCTCCAGCCTCTCGATGTTGGATTTATACCAGTTCCACAAGTCCTCGATGGCGCAGGGGTTTGAGGCCATGGCAGCAATCGGAATGAACTTGTTTCGGCTCGGTACCCTGTCCAGGGCGTACTTGAGTGATTTTTCGAGGAGGGCTTTGTCGGTGAAACACCCAAGAGCGATCAAGATATTCATCCGTTCATGCTCACTGTCGGATGATTGGAATCTTTTGTCCAACCAGTCAAAGGCATCCTCCTGCCCTCTCCAGGCTCCAACCTGCATGACACTCTTCAGGATGTCTGGATGGATAGCCTCGCCCCGGGTGAGGGAGCGGAACTTCCCAAGTAGGAATCTCTCGGTTTGTTTTGAGCCATATAGCACTGCGTGCCACATGATCCGGTCTCTCAAGATCGATCGGGTGTGTTTTTCTCCTGACTTCGGATCGAACCCGATATCTGAGAGAACTCTTTCAAACAGCGATTTGCCAATAGATGCGACCCTTTCCCTCTTCGCCCCCTCCATGACCAGAAAGGCCTCGAACAGATTGCCAGCGATGCTCGTGAGTGGCAAAAAGCCGTCCTCCTTATCGTAATTGGATAGAAATTCCAGGTATTCATCGACGCTCAAGTCGCCGCTCCTCAACAGCGCGTAGAGGTCGTTTTGGAGCCCCCACCGGTCTTCCGGCTTAAGACTCTTGTCGAGCACCATTTGGCCTAAAAGCTCCAGATTCGCCCTATCGGTGTATTTGACCCGATAGAATCCGCTCTGTCCGTCATTGACTTTGTAGGCCCCAGCCTCCCCATCGATGTCGACGTGCTCAGTTTCCTTTTCCAGCAGGGTCGTTATCGATTGTGAATCACCATCTTCATGGAAGAATCTGATTCTGACCGGGATTCGCCAAAGCTGGCCCGATTCGACGGATAGGTAAGTAAATCGTTTCTGGGTAAGGATGAGTCTTTGGCCGAGTCTTCGGACCTCAACCATCGGAAATCCAGGTTGCTCGATCCAGCTCTCCATCATCCGGGTGATCGGTTTTTTCGAGGCAGCCTCAAAGGCCTCCCAGAGGTGGTGACTCGACGCGCATCCGTACTGGTGTTTCTTGAGATAACGCCTTAGCCCCTCTCTGAAGTTATCCTGGCCGACATAACCCTCGATTTGCCTCAAAATGCTTCCTCCCTTGTTGTAGAGAATTGGGGCGGTGCTCACGCTGATGGCAACACGGCCTGTTCCAGGGAGCTCTATCGGGGTTGTTTCTCGGAGACCATCCCTTTCAAGGGCCTGGTCTGTTTGGGTTTGTAGGAATTGGTCCCAAATATCCCACTCTGGGTGGTAGTGAGACACGACACCGTAGCCGAAAAATGTGGCAAAACTCTCGTTGAGCCAGATGTACTTCCAGTCTGAAGGGCTGACGAGATTCCCGAACCACTGGTGTGCCATCTCATGGGAAATGACCTCGCATATTCTCTCCTCACCTGCCCGAGAAGTGATGCCCGCGTAGTGAAGGAGCAGGTTTTCCCGGAATGTGATAGCTCCCCAGTTCTCCATTGCCCCAAATGCAAAGTCGGGAATCGCGATCAAATCGAGTTTGGCAAGGGGATAAGGAATCCCGTAGTAGTCTTCACAAAACTCCAGGGCTTTCCTGCCAAAGTCGAGACCGAACTTGGCGTGTCTGGTCATTCCAGGTATCGTTGCGACCCGAAGCACCACATCCTTCTTATCTTCAATGAACTCAAACTGGCCAACACCGAAAAATAGCAGGTAGGTGGACATCTTGGGCGTGCGTTGGAACTTCACCAGTTTCTTCCCACGGTCCAGTGGCCTTTCCTCTAAGATCGATCCATTGGATATCGCTGTGAAGTCCCCGTCAACGATCATTTCGACGTCGAAGGATGCCTTCTTGACAGGTTGATCGAAACAGGGAAAAGCCCTTCGGGCATCAGTCTCCTGGAACTGTGTCACGGCGATGTGTCTCTCCTTGCCGTCAGCGACGAACCGGCTCCTGTAGAAGCCGGCCATCCGATCATTAATGAGTCCCTCGTAGTCGATCCTCAAAAGGATTTTTCCGACCACCTCTTTTGGCAAAGAAATCTTCAACCTCCCCTTCGGGGCGTCAGAATCAAATGGGCAATCAACAAACTCGCCATCCATCTGGGCCGCGCACGTCTGAATCGTGAGTTCGACGGCGTCTAGCCGTATCTCCTTTACAGGATCGAGCGCTTCAATCAGGATCTCCACCCTTCCACGGAAATTGAAATCTTCCAGGTTGGGCTCCAGGGTGATTTTGTAGTTTAGGGGGTTCATGCTTTTTGAAGTTTTGGTGTGATCCATAACGCATTCTCTCGGAGCAGAGGGACAACCCCCTCTTCACCGATTTGCTCGACGACGAGATTCAGTAAAGCCTCGCGCTGCTCGCATTGAGGAGCATGCTGACCTTGAATCAGAAGTGGTGTCTCGGTGGAAGCTTATTTGGCAGCAAACATGTTGTAGAGCCAGCCGAAAACCAATCCGCAGATCGCCCCATCCACGAGTGCATATAGGGTCCCGACAATCACCGCACCAAATGAACTCGTGGCCTTATAGCCAGGGTAGATCGAAGCCAACATCTGCAAGAACGCCGAACCATACTGGGGCCAGATAAGGTTCGCCACGCCGACAAGGAGTACGGCCAATGCCCAGAGAATTCCTGCCGTGAACGTTAAAGCCATAACGTTGAGTCTCATTTTTCTCCTCCTCTCGAATTTGTTAATCAAAAGATGCAAAGGACTGATGGCGTGTCCTACGGCCCTCTTTACCTTAAACCGTCGGCTCTTGTCAATTGTGAGGGTGCGTGGTACGAATCCAAAAATTGGGTGAAACGATACGACCTGGCAGTCGGTTTGGTCTTTTCCGGCTCCCCCTCAAATGAAAAGGCTGCGGTCGAGATGTTATAATCCGAAAATAAGGCGGTTTTTCCACTGCCTTCTCGTTTCATGGATTTCGGGAAATCACTCAAGGCTGACCAGGTTGTGAGCCTCATGCAGGGGGAATCCTCATGGATATTTCAACGAGGAGGGCGGCTCGAAGCGCGAACCCATCTGAGGTGGTCGATGGGATTGACACCACTCGTGCTGTGCTGAAGGATAAAGACCTTTTTCCTCCATTCCACGTGGGAGAGATGTTTCCATTAAGAAAGGCGTTGACCCATGGCGACGTGCACGAGGAAACGCCAGTTCTGCTCATAGAAGGTGAGGCAAGGTCCCTTGCGCTTCTGACCCAGCAGATGACCTATCACCACGTTGCCCAAGGAGAAATGGCCGGGTGGCCGTGGATGGTCTCCTTCTGACCCGTATGCAACAGTGGGGTCGGTCTGTCCCCAGTGGTCAAGGGGTCGATTCATCATTTTGGAGCGCGCGGTCTTTACAACGGGCTGTTTTTGCTGGGCGACCGTGAGACAGGCTCTTACTGGGACCATATCACCGGGAAGTGTGTCCATGGTACACTCAGCGGTTATCAGCTCGACTGTTTCCCCTTGTTGCACATGAATGTGGCGCGGGCACTGGCAAATCATCCTGATGTGCAGATCGCCATTTCGAGACAATCCCTTTTGCAGAGGCTCATGGCGTTTTTCATGGAAAAGGGCCGGAAGTCAAAACGGGGGGTGCTCCCACCTGGTTTCAGGAAAACGATGGGAGAAGCGGATAGCCGTCGGCCGCGGATGGACATCGGACTCTGTGTCTGGAGCGATAGAACGCAACGCTACTATCCGCTCGAACAGCTGCGTGAGCAGGGCAGGGCGATCGTCGACGAATTGGATGGCCGACCGCTGCTCGTCTATATCGATCCGATGTCCAACACGCCAATTGCCTCTTACACGGAGGCGTCTGACTGCAAATGGCGCGGAGCCGAGCTCCATCTCGATACAGGAGAGATTATCCGTGAAGGCGGCCTCGTAGACTCGCAGGGAAGCAGCCGAGCCATTACCCGGCCCATGCAACTGTTTACCCGCTGGTACGGGTGTGCTTACACCTTTCCTGGATGCGAGATCTATGGCCACCCATCCTCTCGGGCCAGAAAAGAATCTCCATCCTAATACCTCCCGAACCGATCCAATTTTTGATAGACTCCAGAGATCGACGCTCACGTGACACTTGTCCGCCTGTATTTTCACTCGGCCAAGCCAAACTGCTGAAGGGGAAAGGTGGCGCACGCGTCTCTCCCCTCTGTTTGCTGGCAGAGGATCGCCTTTCTCAGCGATGACCTCTGATCAACTATTGGATTGGGTTGGCCACGGGGATCCGGAGGGCGATGTGGAGATGGCGCAAAGGAACCCAGAAGGGACTGGGACTATCCCGATCACAGGCGCTGTGCTTCTGTTGCTGGTTTGTTGCCTCTGGGGAGGGAACATGGTCAGCATCAAGATCAGCAATCAAGGGATACCCCCCCTGCTGGCAGCCGCTGTTCGGTCTGCAGTTGCCGGTACCCTCCTGTGGGGTTATGCCTGGATCAGGGGAGAGTCTGTTCTTTTGCGAAGCGAGGACTTCAGACACGGCGTCGTGATCGGAACCCTGTTTGGGCTCGATTTTCTCTTTCTCTACTGGGGCACGGTCTTTACTCACGCATCCAGGGCCGTCATTTTTTTGTACACGCATCCGTTTTGGGTAGCCCTCGGTGCTCACCTCTTATTTGCTGACGACCGGTTGACGCTGATCAAGGGACTGGGGCTGGTCATGGCCTTTGCCGGGGTTCTCCTCGTGTTTGGGGCCCGGTCGCCCAAGCTGGATCCTCTCTTTTGGGTGGGAGATCTGATGGAGGTGGCCGCCGCCATTTCCTGGGCTGCCACCACCCTGTATATCAAGAGGATCGTAGGAACTCGGAAGATCACCCATTTTCAAACGCTTTTCGCCCAACTTCTGTTTTCGATCCCTATACTCGCCCTGGCCTCTCTGCTGTTTGAGAGGGGAACTGCTCTGCGATGGACGGCTCCTGTCATTACAGCCTTCGCCTATCAGTGTCTTGTCGTCGCGTTCTTCAGTTATCTGCTATGGTTCTGGATGATCCACAGATTTTCGGTGAGCCGCCTCGCGGCGTTCACCTTTTTGGCACCATTCTTCGGGGTGGTTTTCAGTGGACTGGTCCTCGGCGAGCCGCTCCCCTTACAACTCTGGGCGGGTCTCCTTCTCGTGGCGGTTGGTATCTATCAAGTGAACCGCCCGGAAAAGGTTTCCAAAGGAGCTAAACGATAGCGCTCGGTCTGAATACCGAGGGCCCGTCGTCTTCTGGAGAAATGATGACCTCTGCGAAAAAGAGGGTACTCTTGATCGGTAATCCGATTGCAGGAAGGGGGAGGTCGGAGCGATCCATTGACCAATTTGTCCGGAAGATGCGAGAGAGAGGGTGCGAGATCGAGATGTTTCTCACAAAATTATCGGGCGACGCGAAACATCGGGCACAGCGTATCGAGCCGGACATCGAAACCCTCATCGTGGCGGGCGGAGATGGGACGCTCAACGAAGTGGTGAATGGGCTGTCGGATCCATCTCGAGTGCCAATAGGCCTCCTGCCTCTTGGAACCGCCAACATCCTTGCGCATGAACTTGCCATACCGAAGAAACCGGAGGCCGCTGCCAAAGCCATCGAGGAGGGGAAGGTGCGTTGGCTCGACATGGGGCTCGCCAATGACCATCGGTTTCTCATGGTGGCCAGCGCCGGAATTGACGCACTGGTCACCCAAGAGGTCAAAGGGGCCAGGGGGAAAAAGCTTGGATACTGGGGCTATGTCCTACCGGTATTCAGGGCTCTCGCCCGGTATCGTGTGCCCGACTTGAGGGTCACCACAGATGATCGTGAAGGCGTCCATGGCGCGTTTGTGCTGGTGAGCAACACAAAGAACTATGGAGGCATCTTCACCTTCGCGGATCGAGCGTGTTGCGATTCAGGCCACCTCGACGTGTGTGTTTTCCCAGGAGGAACGTTCTTCGCATTGGTTTGGTATTACTTCGCGGCACTGGGCGGCAGGGTCTCAAAAAAAACTAACGTCAACTATCTTACGGCAAAGCGTGTTCGGATAGAGTCGTGGGAACCGGTTCCGGTTCAGGTTGACGGTGACGTATTTGGAACCACCCCCGTGCACATCGAAATCCGACCCTCCTCGGTGCCCATCATTGTTCCTCGCGATGAGGTCTCTGATGCCCGGTGATTGCTTTTTTTGAGATAGTTCTGACGGGGATAAGGCAGGCTCAGGTGTTGGCAGGGTATTGTTCGAATCGCCACGGGTAGGGTCGTATAATAGATACGATTGCAAGCGCATGAAATCAGCTTCCATCTCTCGCAGAGCACACGGAGATCTCTGAGTTTTGACCTGAATCGCTGAGCGGGCGATTCAGGTCAAGATCGTCAACGCTTCCCATGGATCGATTGATTTGGCACCATCACGCGATTCGTTGTGGAATCCGAATTGCATGATCCCAAAGGGGCTCAGTGGGTGGCCTGATTTCTCCTCTCAAAAGATCAGGCCAGAGGCAAAATTATCTCTTACCAACGCTGTGGGCTCGAGCGACCCTGAGCAGGGCCGGAGGGCCTGCCCTGAGTAAAGTCGAAGGGGAGCGGGCGAGGGAGCGTGGTTGGGCACTGTCCCGAAAAGCTAATGTGAAGACATTTAAGGCGTTCGTATGAGAAGAGAGGTGGGGCTTTGCCCTGCGATCTCCTAGTGTCGGAGAATTCGAGGCGCTTCTCATCAAGGGGTTGGATCGCCTGGATACATTTCGAGATCCCCCACAGCCACATATCACTTTTAGGGAGGTTCAGCTATGAGAGTTCCCCCATGGGTGTTGCTGATAGCGTTCTGCGTGAGTATGACGATGAGTTTTCCGGTTGTCAGCCATCCCTCTGATTTCGATGATCCCAACCGGAAAGCCCTTGGTGAGCTTCTGACAGAACTCGAGCGGAAAATCGAGGAGGCAGACCAGCGGATGATCGCCCATCCAAGGTTTTTGGACGAATTGAGGGCCTTGGTTGATCAATACCGTGCGAGGTTACGTGAGATTTTCTTGAGCGAGGACTTTTCTGATGGAAACTATACGCGTGACCCTCAGTGGGTGGTTGATGCGGGTCGGTTTCAGATTACTCCGTCTCGCAGACTCTTTAGTCAGGTGGGGGTTCAAAGGCCAGCCTCCCCTTCTTCCTCCGCCGAGGAAACGAGTCCCTTAGGGATTATCGTCGAAGGGATCATTCGATCCACTATAGAGGAGAGAGAAGGGGAAGGCACGGCACAAGCGCCTTCCTTAGCCTCGATCCATACGGTGACTCAGATTGGGCCTGCCTTTGAAGTGGACCTCACCTTGGTCTCCAGGTCATCTTGGGGATCGATGGAAGTGGTCCTTTTGGGTGGAGAGCCACCGGCTCCCCAGTATCGAATGATCTATCACGCGGCTCCATCGCCGGAACGTCCCATCGAAATCATCCGTGAACGGGGTGTGAGGAGCTACCGAATAGAGGCTGCGACAGAATATCCAGCCCTGGATGACGGAGCCCCGCATCGGGTTCAATGGATCCGGGACGCCCAGGGAAACATGCGCGTCCTTGTGGATGGGAAGGAGACTCTCTCGACGGTGGAGCTTTTTTATCGGACTGCCTTCTCAGGCCTGGCTCTGGTAAACCGAGGTGGCACTTATGAATGGGGGCCAGTTCGCGTTCTTCAGGCCCCATAGGGAACTGGAAAACGAGGGGCTAAATGAGTCGCGCAAACTCCTCCGCAGCATCGAATCGAAGAATCGGCAGCGATGACCCAGACTTTGGCCAAAGAACCGATCCCCTCAACCTTATCCATAGGAGGGAGGTCCCTCTGCTTTGTAGGCAGAAAGCAGCATGGAATAGGTATTGATGAGCCGTTCCCCGATGATCCCGGCGAGACGTCTGAAGAAAAGCATCCCGCTGGCCGGGTCGTTTTCAAAGGCTTTGCCCAGTCTATCCTTTTCGATTCGAATGACCTTGGTAGGCGCCAAGCATTCTGCCGAGGCCGTATAGGTATCATGACCGACGAGGCTTGACCAACCAAAGCCTTCTCCTGGGTTCGAAATGAGGTGGGTCATTCGACCGTGTTCTCCAACGCTGAGCCTGATCTCGCCTTCTTCAAGAATGTAGAAGTGCTGGGCAAGATAACTTTCCTTGAATATGAATGAACCTTTCTGATAAAACTCCTCGGTCATGTCTTCGGAAATTCTGTTAATAATCTCCGGACTTAAGCCTTTGAATAGGTCGGATTCTTGAATGATCATCGTTGCCCCCTTTCTTCTCCGGCAGTGACGGTTCACTGCACTCTGAGAAAACCTCACATCTCCTCACATATCCTGAATATAAATCAAACGCTTGTGTTTTTCCATTATATTCCAAATTCTGATGCTGGTACTGTTGACAGTATGTCTCCTGCTTGCTATTGATGACCCGGAAGGAATTTGGGATTTCGCGTGCCATCCGGATTGCCATGGTGAGCGGCCGTCTGCCTCTTCGCGAGGGATCACTTCGAAATGGGAGAAGGCTAGGCTGAGATGAAGAAGAATGAGGCGCGGGAAGAATCGGGAGAAGAGTTCGGTGAATTGATCAAATTCACCCTCTCGGGGTTTGCTGGCGGTTTAATCTCTGGGGCCCTGTTGGATTCATTTGGATTCCAGCGGAGTGCCCTTGGCCAATGGATTGTCCGAACGCTGTCTGGAGAGGGGGAGAGTATTCTCGAAGGTCTTTACGCCATACGAAGCCGCCTTCGGAGGCAAATCGGTTCTCTGGCCGAAGCCTATGGCTGGGGAAAGTTCTTTGGAATGATGGTGCCTTGGGTGATCGACTGGGGGAGTCGAGTTCTCGGAGTCGACGCTTACGGAGTCGAGAGTTTCTATATTCCCTATTTCTATGCCATGAGCGACCAGATCGGTGCTAATGTGAGCGGATATGTTTTTCTTTTCAGGCAAAAAGGTTCGCCGAAAAAGGCGGCGGGAGCCTATTTCCGCCATCCTGTGCTCCTTTCCAGCCTCGGAGTGATTCTGTTTGTTCCTATGGGTTTATTGTCCGCCCGTCTTCTCGGGTTTCGCCCCACGACACAAACACTCACGGCCCTCGAGACCATCGCGGCGAATCTCTGTTGGTTGCCGCCCCTGATTGGTTGGCTGCTGGAGCGGAAAAGGCGCAACAATTCAGAAGACGTTGGGAGCAAATGAGGACTCGCCTCACCCTCTCTCTGTTTGACACGTTCTCGATTTGGAAATACTATTCTGAAAGAACCAGCAGAACTAATTCCTCGCAAATGGTGCCGGGCCTTGAATTTTCGGACTGGAAGGTTTGGTATTTTTCCTCTTTTGCCCTGCGATGACCTTACTGAGGTTCACCGTCGATTCACCGAGGGGCCGATTGAAGAAGCGCATGAGCGATTTTACCCAAACGAGATGGTGGGGATGGGGTGATCCTGGCAAGCATTATGACCTGAAAGAGAGGCCCTTTTTCTGGCCCCATGTGAAGAAAAGGCTTGACGTTTCGGATAAACCCTTCTTCTTTCCTCCGAATCTCGAGGATATTGTATTGCCTCCCAGCCATTTCCCAGAGTCGGGCTTTGAGAGTTTGAGAGCGGTCCTATCGAATGACCGGATCGCCCTGTCAAAGGAGGAAAAGCTTTCGCATACCTATGGTAAGAGCTATCACGACCTGGTTCGCATTCGAAGGAAGGTCTTCCCGGAAGTCCCTGACGCGGTTCTCTACCCAAACAATGAGGAGGAAATTCAGGCGATCCTCGCCTGGGCGATTGAAAACCGCATAGCGCTGGTTCCCTGGGGAGGCGGTACCAGCGTGACGGGGGGAGTGGAGGCGACCCGCGGGGCCAGGCATCGAGGGTTGGTGGTCGTCGATCTCAGACGGATGGACAAGGTCATGGCGATCCACAAAGCATCTCTGGTCGCCGACGTCGAGGCCGGGATTCTGGGCCCGAAATTAGAGAAGGAACTCCAGGAAGAGGGGCTCACGCTTTCCCATTATCCGGAATCTTTCGAGTTTTCGACCCTCGGTGGCTGGATCGCTGCCCGGGCAGCTGGACAGCAGTCAACCCGATACGGAAAAATCGAGGATATGGTGGAGAGCGTGCGGCTCTTGACGCCCCGGGGGCTCTTGCAGACCCCGCACTTGCCGGCAGCTGCGAACGGCCCTGATTTGGCACGACTCGTTATCGGTTCCGAGGGGATTCTGGGGATCATCACACGGGCACGGGTTCGATTAAGTCCTGTTCCAGAGAGAAAGCTTTATACGGCGGCTCTGTTCCGGTCCTTTGGCGATGGCGTAGAGGCCCTGCGTCGCATTTTGCAGTCTGGACTCAAGCCCGCGACGGTAAGATTGTCTGATGCCGAGGAGACCGATTTCATCTTCTCTATGAGAAAAGGGAAATCTTCATCTCTCGCCCGTGCCCTCCAAAACCTAGGATTGAGTTGGGTGGAAAAGAGAGGGTTTCATCCGAAAAAGCGCTCCATACTCATTCTGGGTCTCGAGGGAATCGCCAAAAACGTCAAAATGGAGTTCAAGGCGATCAGACAGAATCTCAAATCATTCCAGGTTCTTACATTAGGTAAAAGCATCGGACAGGACTGGTATCGGCATCGATTTGAGAATCCCTATTTGCGGGATGTGCTGATGGACTATGGCATCCTGGTTGATACCTTGGAGACGGCCGCGGAGTGGGACAATATCTGGAGCGTTTATGCGAACGTTCGGGATGCCGTTGAGAAGACCTATCATCAGTTGCGTATTCGAGGGGTCGTGACAGCCCATCTTTCTCACCTATATCGGACGGGGAGTTCTCTCTATTTTATTCTCCTTGCCACACCTCATGTCGGTCAAGAAGTGGAGGAGTGGTGGGAGATTAAGAAGGCCGCCTCCGAAGCTATCATCGCCGCTCAGGGGACGATCAGCCATCACCATGGCATCGGGCTGGATCATCGGTTATGGCTCGAACGTGAAATCGGGAAAGAGGGGCTTCGTTTGCTCCGAAATCTTAAGGAATCCGTTGATCCTGAGGGGATACTCAATCCCGGCAAACTCCTGCCAGATTCATAACAAAGCAGGGGTGCGAGGGTTCCGTCATGAATCGCGAGAAAAACTCAGAAGGAGGACCTGTTCACGTCTTCTCTCCAGAAACTCGCCAGCGGAACCTCGATCGGATGGGCAAAGAGGACTTTGACATCCTCGTCATTGGCGGGGGGATCACGGGCGCCGGTATTGCACGGGATGCAGCCCTGCGGGGATTCAAAACGGCTTTGATCGAAAAAGACGATTTTGGCGCGGGTGCAAGCGGTCGATCCTCTAAGCTGGTTCACGGTGGGTTCCGTTACCTGAAACAGCTCGAATTTCGCCTGGTCCATGAAGCCCTCGTGGAAAGGAAGATCCTCGCGGGCTTGGCTCCCCACATCGTCTACCCTCTTCGGTGTCTTTTGCCCATTTACCGTGGGTCGGTGACGAAGGCGGTTCAGGTGCACATCGGGATGCGCCTGTATAGCCTCCTGGCGCTCGGTCGAAACATCGGCCGGTATCGGATGATTTCAGCGGAGGAACTTCGCAAAGTGGAGCCAGAATATCGCTCCGAGGGCCTTCAAAAAGGAGCAGAATACTTCGATTGTTGGGCGGACGATTTTCGCCTGGTCATGGCAACGATCCAATCGGCGGCTGAGCACGGAACCAGTATTGCCAACCATGTCAAGGCGATTGACATCATTATGGAAAAGGGGAGGCTGGCCGGTATTCTGATCAAAGACCAGCTCAGTGGTCGAGATATCCAGATCACATCGCGGGTCGTTGCAAATGCCACCGGTCCCTGGAGCGACGATGTGCGTCAGGCACTCCTCAAACAAGAGGACCAGAGAATTCGCTTGACCAAGGGCATACACCTGGTCGTTTCCGCAAAAGATCTTCCCATTCAACACGCCTTGATGCAATTTGCGATTCAGGATGAAAGACCTCTCTTTGCGATACCCTGGAGGGATTTCGTTCTGCTGGGAACGACCGATACTGACTTCAATGGCGACCCAGATCGGATCGCTGTAGACCGTGACGACGTGGACTATCTCCTGGAATCATTCAATTATTATTTCCCCGCGGCCAACCTAACCGATGACCATGTCATCTCCACTTTCGGTGGCCTCAGGCCTCTCATTTTTGAAAAGGATAAAGCCGCGTCCCAAGTGAGTCGCGAATACCAGATCTTTGAGAAACCGGAGAATTTCTTCTCCATCATCGGAGGCAAACTCACGACCTATCGAAAAATGGCGGGAAAAATGGTTAACCGTCTGGCGCGACGCCTGGCCATCTCATTTGAATTGCCTACTCCCAATCCGAAGTGTGTCACCGACTTGATCCCGCTTTATGGCGGTGGATTTCGAAATTATGAAGATTTTCGATCTGAGTGGACATCGCGGTTGCGCGATGAGGATCACTTGGACGCGAGGACCGCAGCGCATCTCATTGAGACATACGGTGCGAAGATTCGGGGCGTGCGAGCGGCGATCAAGAAAACGCCGAATGGGATGGACCGTATCCTGCCGGATCTGCCCTACCTCTGGGGCGAATTGACACACGGAGTCGATCACGAAATGGCGCTCAATCTGGATGACTTCTTGACTCGGCGAACCCACATCTTCTCGCTGGCGAGAGGTCAGGGTCGCGAGGTACTGGAAGAAGTCGCAGACCGTATGCAAGAACGGTTGGGCTGGTCAGCCGAAGAGAAGAGGGCACAAATTGATCGTTACGTGTTCAATATCAAGCTCACCCAGCGTTTTCGTGAGCGTCCCTCTGAGGATTGACCGACTTGGATGCGCAATGACGCTGATGAAAGGTCTCGGGCTTTTTGGGGTCCGGCCTCGGGCCACTGATCTCCGAACGACCGGCCGACTTACCCGATGTATACGGGACCGTGATCTAGCGGTCAGCCAAGTATCGTGTTATTCCTCATCACTCAAGTAGTTACCCAGAAGCCCCCTGCTGTGTTGATCGTCATGGCAGTAGACACATAAATTCTCCCAATTGGAGCCATCAGGAGGGTTATTCTTTGGATTTTCATCCTTGTGGTGGACCGTCAGGAGGTGCCTGTCTTTCTCATCAAACTCCCTCGCACACTTGGCACAGATGAGTCCATGAATTTTCAGTGACTGGTCTCTATAATCATCGGCTGGGAAACTGACTTTTCTCAATTTCCTCATCAGGTCATCGACCGATCCACTGCTGCGCGGCTGTCGAGATCGAATTTTCCGATGGACTCGGTACCCTTTCTTTCTCACTGAGATCTCCAGAGCATTGTTTTCGGCTTTTTGGGTCGGTTCCCTTCAGGTTCAGCTAATGACGCTTGGTTACGACGCCTCGCCACCACGGAGTATTTTCAGTTTGGCATCGATCAGTTGTTTGTGATTGACACGGAGGAGATTGGCAAGTTTGTGGACGAGGTAATCTTCGTGCATATCGAGCTTTCCATCTGTGTAGACGATCTTCCAAACCATCTCGATAATCTGGACCTTCTCTTGAGGTGAGTAGTTGTCGTTGATCAGGTTGGTAAATTTCCACAAATCAATGCTTCTCTTCAACTCCTCATTTGAAGCTTCCAAGAGAGCAGCGGCGTATTCGTCGGAAAGGCCGAAGTCCTTTTTCAGTATTGACAGCATGTTTTCACGCTCCGAGTCAGTGAACTCCCCGTCGATCGCGGCCATTTCGAGAAAAAGCGCACAGGTTGCCACACGAATGTCATGAACGCTGCCGGAATCTCGTGCGCGAGAGGTGCCTGTTGTTTTCTTCCCGAAGAATCTCTTGACCAGATCAATCATTCGAGACGACCTCAATCCGTTCCGAGTCATGAGCGGATTTCCGCGGAGAATCTGGTCCAATCTCTGACTTCGTCCATTCTTCTCGAAGAGCGGGTTGAGATTTTATATACCAGCACCCCGATCTTGTCAACTTGAGCTCGGTAAGGGTTTTTCCCATTCTCGATTTGTCTTCTTCCCTGATCCAAACATCTGATTCGCACGGAACCACCCAGAAACATCCCTTTCCGGCCTCCTAAGATCGGCCTGGGGGGCCTTAGACAGAAGTGCACGAAGCGGTCTGCCAGGGTAAGGCTCACCTTTTTGAGAGCACGTCTTTCGCCAAGACGGAGCACCCCGGAAATTTCGTCATCTTTGCTTCAGGGGCGTCGTTCAGTGGCACCGACTGGGTTGATCTATTGTCTCCCTTAGCAGCACCTTGGTGAAGGGATCATTTCGAATTCTAAGATTGTTCCGAGAACTTATAGATTCAGGCAATGGATTTTGGGCCGCACGTGTCCTTGACCCGAACGCGGGGGGCACGATAAACTGAGGCCGAGAGGGGAGTATTGAGGGTGAATATTCGAATCATCTTCGATGACGATGAGGAGCAAAGCCGACGCGAACAAGACCGCGTTCACGAAACCTCTGCTGAGAGGATCAGATTTTTTGGCGAAAATGGAAGATCTGAGGGGGAGCTCCTGGCGGATTTGGTCTACGAAGATTTTGTCAAGTGTCGATGAGCTGAGGAGGTTTTTCTGATGTTTCTTTCACTCATTGGGCAGAGAAGAAGTATTCGGAAATACAAGAAAAGTGACGTTGAGGGGAGTAAAATCGAAAAGATCATTGAGGCCGCGCTTCGCGCTCCCTCATCAAGAGGAATCAATCCGTGGGAGTTTATTGTGGTCAGGGATCGGGACACCCTGGGGCGGCTGTCAGAAGCCAAAAAGCATGGCTCCGCCTTTCTGAAAGATGCGCCGCTGGGAATCGTTGTCTGCGCGGATCCGGAGAAATCCGATATGTGGATTGAAGATGCTTCCATCGCCTCGACGTTTATTCTTCTGGCCGCCGAATCGCTCGGGCTTGGAAGCTGTTGGATACAGATCCGGGAGAGAATACACGACGACACCGTCAGTGCGGAAGAGTACGTCGTTCAAGTCCTCGATATTCAGAAAAACCTGAGAGTGGAATCCATCGTTGCGATCGGATACCCTGATGAGGAAAAAACGCCTCACCGGGCAGAGGAGCTCCAGTACGATAAAGTGTTTCTCAATTCGTATGGGCGCGGGTATCGAGGATGAGCTGAGCGGAACGAGACTGACGATTTTGAAACTCCCCATTTACTGAATTGTAATCTTCCCGATCGAGTGAGGGGCCGACCAGAAAAGGGTAGGAGATCGTAAGCTTTTGATATTAAGAGTTTTTCAACGAGGGTGAGATATACCCTGCCTTCTTTCATCTTCCGGCATTCTTCTTGCTCCCTCCGTCAAGTCTACCGTGAGGTCTGAGTTCCCTGGGTTTTTGGAGTTACACTGAGAGCGTGATGAAAGGAGGAGAAGCGCCATGTCCAAGCGATTTGTTGTCCCTTTCTTGATGATCGCCTTTTTTGCTCTTTTGATCGTGGGGTGTCAAAGAAAGGTTATCGTTGAGGGCGAGTCGAAGCAGGAAGAAGCGAGCATGACACAGGATCAGCTTTCCAGGGAAGGCGAAGAGATCGAGGCGAGCCTTCAGTCTACCCGATATCCAGGAATTGAGGGAGAGGTTTTTGAGAGTTCCATGTTACAAGACATTCATTTTGCCTTCGACCGCTACGATCTGAGTCCGAAAGCACGGGAGATACTGGGTAGGAATGCCGAATTCATCCTTAGATTTCCTGGGGCAAAAATACAGATCGAGGGCCATTGTGACGAGCGGGGGACCAACGAGTATAACCTCGCCTTGGGTGAACGACGTGCGATGAGTGCCAGGAAATACCTGGTCTCCCTGGGTGTTCCACCCGACCGGCTCGCAACCATCAGCTACGGTGAGGAAATGCCGGTTGATCCACGGCACAATGAGGATGCTTGGTCGAAGAACAGGCGAGGCCATTTCGTCGTTCTGACCAAGTAAAACCGATCGAGCCGGCGCGGAATGAAACTGAGGGTTTATGGAAGGGGGAGGCGGCAATCCTCGCGAGATCTGTCTCGGCGGGTGAAGAGATTGGCTGGGGCCGTGGAAGAAATGGCGGAAAAGATCCCCCCACTGGGATCATGACGGGGATCTTCCCTCCAGCTCTCTCTCCCTGAACTCGGTGAGTTCCTTGTAGAACCTCTCGAAACACTCCGAAGTCATCTTGAACGACGCATACAGCTCATCATTTCCAAGACCGATCACAATCATGCCGCTCCGATCTTTGGTTACCCATCCCTGATCAGCATCGCAGACAGACTGAACCCGCTCAGCCATAACAAAGCCTCCCTTCTCTACGGTTCTGTTCAGAATAGCAAAAGTACGCGAATAGTCAACTCTCGGGTCGGACTGGCGTTTCCAGAATTGTTCGCTTCGAGATGGGCACGCGTGGCCCTAACCCCCCGTTTTTCCCCGCTGCGAATTACCGATGTTGACTCCCCCTCGATTCTTCCCTAGAATAGCGACTTGCCGTGGGAAATGGGGCTCGGAGGATAGCATCATGCAATATCATTTCAGAAATCTCGTTTTTGAGGGTGGAGGGGTAGGAGGAATCGCCTATGTTGGTGCGATGGCGGTTTTAGAGCAGAAGGAGATCCTTCAACACATTGACCGGGTCGGAGGCACCTCGGCTGGAGCGATAAATGCCGTTCTACTGGGGCTGAACTATTCGATCGATGAGACAAAGGAGGTCCTCTGGAGACTCGACTTCAACAATTTCCTGGATGATTCCTGGGGATTCGTGAGGAACGCGAAAAGACTTGTCGAAGAGTACGGGTGGTACCGAGGCGACTTCTTCAGGGATTGGATTGGAAACATTATTCAAGCAAAAACAGGGGATAAGGATTCCACCTTTGCGGATGTTCACCGTCAGAAATCTGATAAGGGCTTTAAGGATCTGTATATTATCGGAACGAACCTGTCCACGCGTTTGAGCGAAATCTTCTCTCATGAACACACCCCGGATGTGTGTGTTGCCGATGCAGTCAGGATATCGATGTCAATTCCGCTGTTCTTCACCGCGATGCGGGGGCACCATGGGGATGTCTATGTGGATGGCGGCGTTCTGAGGAATTACCCGGTGAAGCTTTTTGATCGGGAGCGATTTGTCACGAGAAGTGGAAGGCGGACCGAGTACTACGAGGAGCGAAACCGAGAATTGGTTGCATCAGCCGACACTGAGATCAGGTATATCTACAACAAAGAGACGTTGGGATTCAGGCTGGACTCAGCCAGGGAAGCTGCTGTGTTCAAAGATCATGTTGAGCCTGAGCATCAAAGGATAGACGACTTCTTTTCCTACGCTTGGGCGCTCGTAGAGACGGTCTTGGAATTTTAGCAGAGTACCCATCTCCATAGTGATGATTGGCAGAGAACGATCTACATAGATACCCTGGGCGTGAAAACGACCCAGTTCGACATCCCCGATGAGATGAAGATGCAGCTCGTCGAATCGGGCCGCCGAGGGGTCATAGACTATTTCCAGTGGTACGACAATAGTCAACCGGTTAACAAATGAAGGGATGTCGCTGCGAGGACAAGGACGAGCTCGCTATGTTCAGTCGTTCCTATCTGCATCCTCAACTAATTCAACGGTCTTTCGGTACAGTGTGTCAAGCATCTTACCAAAATCCGTCCTTTTTGGGGCTCCCCCTCCGGCTGACTCGGCGTAAGCTCTAATGATGACGATTGCGAGTTTGAGTGCACGATCTTTTTGAGCCGCAGTGGCCATAATCCACACCTCCTCGTAGGGGAATCAGTCGCCTCTCTTTTTTAGCACTTTGTTTGTCGATGTTCAAGAGGAATGGAGTCAGATGGTGCAGATTTTCTGGATCTTTCCGCTGTTGAGCAACGCCTAGGACTCATGACGAGAGGGTGGGTCACTTCCTGTTTGACAAAACTATCGGATTACCGAGGATGAGGTCTATCAGATGGTTGCAGCGTTCATCAGCGGTGACGGCGGCCGGAGTATAGTGTCCGATTATAGCGGCTGCCCTCGTCTCGAATAGCGATAACGGTAGGGCAGCCCGAATCGGGAAAGGGGAAGTGCAGTGACTCAGTCGACTTTGATCTTGATCTCTTTTGCTTTGGCCTTCTCGGACTTGGGCAGCGTGATTTTCAAGACGCCATTTTTGTGCGTCGCCTTGATCTTGTTGCTCTCGACGTCTACAGGGAGCCGGATCGATCGGGTGAATGTACCGTAGCTCCTCTCGACTCGATGATAATTTTCCTCTTTCTCTTCTTTCTCTTGCTTCTTTTCCCCCTTGATTGTCAGAACATCATTCGCCAAGGAGATATCGATGTCTTTCGTGTCCATCCCGGGGATTTCAGCCTTGACCACGATGTTCTCTTTTGTCTCAGACACATCGAGAGAAGGTGCCCACTCCCCGCGAAAGAGCTCGGCGCTCGGCCATTCCCCGAAAAAACGGTTCCACAGTTTGTCCATCTCGTCACGAAGGGTGGTTAGTTCTCTGAACGGTCTCCACGGTGTCAGATCGAATGCCATAGAAATCACCTCCTCAATTGAATGTTCCCTTTCCCGATTAGGATACTACCTCCTACTCAAATAGGTAATCACTGAGAATCGTTTTTCAAGGGGTCTGGAACTGAAATTTCCCGATATTCCTAGGGAGCAACATTGGCCTTTCGCTCAGCCCCTGTGGGGCCATGCAAGACAGATTTCACAACGAATGGCGTGGGGGTCCCAAATCAATCGATCCATAGGAAGCGTTGACGATCTTGACCTGAATCGCCCGTTGAGTGATTCAGGTCAAAACTCAGAGATCTCAGCGTGCTCTGCGAGAGATGGAGACCCACTTGATGCGCTTACACAGTTTTTGAGACGTGACACGGGGAGGGAGCGTCACTTCAAGGACATTGCCTTTCAAACTCAGATGCTTGATTTGTGCGTAAACCTTGCAATCGTCTCGGCGTATATTTCCGCTCCAGTTGTGAAGGTGTCGTTGTGGCCTGCTCCATCTACAGGAAAGAAGTACTTAGGCGGACTGGCAGCCTCGAAAAGCCTTTTCCCCATCGAAAAGGGGACGATTTCATCTTCGGTTCCATGGATAACAAGCTTCGGTACGGTGACTCGTCCGATCTTTTCCAGATTGTCGTAACTCCTGGGGAGCATAAATGAGATTGGGTAGAATAGGGGCATGGTTCGCGCCATTTCCCGTGTCGAGGTAAAGGCACCTTCGATCATCATAGATCTGGTCTTTCTTCCTATGGAGATTTCCATCGCGACGGTGGCGCCGAGGGACCGCCCGAAGGGGATGATTTGGGCAGCCGAAATATCCGCTCGCTTTGTCAGATAGTCATACGCAGCCAGTCCGTCTAGGCGGAGGCCTTTTTCCGAAGGGCTCCCGGAACTTCTGCCATAGCCCCTGTAGTCAAAAATAAAAACCTGGAGTTTTTGGTCGACAAGGAGCTTGATATTCTCGAGTCGGTGCGAGATATTTCCAGCGTTCCCGTGACAGAACAAAACTACGGGGGATTTTTCTTCGACGGGGAAAAACCAGCCATGAAGCCTCTCCCCATCTTCGGTCTCGAAATAGACATCTTCATATCGCAAGTTGAGTTCATCAGGAGTAAATTCAAGGAGGGTCTCAGGAAAGAAGACAAAGAAATTTTCGATCCTCGGGTAGAAAGCATAGAAAAGGCCCGCGATGATAAAAGTCAAGGAGATCAGTACCAGCAGCTTGAGAGACATGAGAGGATTCCTGGAATTCCTCGAATCTCGATCGATAAGGCCACTCGCTTTGTTCTTTCCTGAGTCGCTATTATCTCACATGAGGGACTCCAGGAACATACCTATCTGGTCTATTTCGAGAGATCTGGCATCGCTGGACCCGTGCTCAGTCTTCGCGTGTCTCCTACGAAAAGGCGGAGAAATGAATCCCGTGCCTTGACAACGGAATCTACCCCAAGTTAGCGTTTAGCATTACTGACACCTATTCATGAGCAGAATCGGCTTTTCTCATCTCGGATTCACCCGACGAGCCAGTCACTGATAGAGAACCGTGTGGGTTCTCCACGGCAAGGGGTCGGTACTTTTGATTCTTATCTAAGGCCCGTCATCATCCAACCTGGAGGTGGGTCATGAGTCTAAAGGACATACTTCCGACCGACGATCAACTAAAACTCGTACACGGGGTTGAACGCGAGCTCCTTCGAAGGCGGCGTACTGGAACATTTAGCGGTATCGTTGCGGTCGCCTGGGCGATCATTCAAATCGTGATATCCATCGTCGACAAAGAATATTTCCAGCATATTGAAAAGTTCATTGCCAATCTGGTCTCCGGAGAGTGGGGTGCATTGTTCGGTGGTACGGAGGGTCTCTCGCTCTATGAACTGACTGGAATCAGTGTTCTCGTATTGGCAGTCGGTGCATATCTGGTACTAAGATGGACGAGTTTCCTGCAAAAAGAAGCCCAGGGACCCTTTCATTACACCTTTTTTATCAAGCCTTTTCAGCCGGTTGCGGGCACACCCGCGAAACGGTTCAGTCTCAAGGAAGACGACCGACTTCATTTGCTCAATCACGACCTCATGGAGAGGCTCAATCAACGGATTCAAAGGTTTTCGCTGCTCGATATGGAGTCTCTGGGGTCGAAGACTGTTGAAGAGTCGAATCCCGATGGGCGGCAGAATCTGAGCTCCCATATTCACATCGACGGGGATTACGCTATTCGTGAGGAATCTGATGGCGAGTGGGTCATTCATGTGATGCCCCGCGTTCGTATCGGTCCGCGGAGCAGACCCGAGACCCTCGCCTATCCCGTCCGGTTTCCCCTAACGGGGAAGGAGAGGCAAAAGGCGAGGCGACAAAGCCCGGACAAATCGAATCCGTCCCCAGAGAGTGTCTATGAGGACGTCCTGACCGCTGATCAGTACAATCAGTTGGTTGAAAGGGTTTACTCCAGTATTGCCACGGAGGTCTACAAACAGATCAAGTCCGATGTCAGAGAAAAGATCGCCTTATTCCCATCCAACTATCTCCGTGCTGTTGCCCTTTTTCACGAGGCAAAGGATTTTGAAAGATCGAACACCATTGATTCCTACGACTATGCCATCGAGCTGTACAGGGAATCGAAGCGTTATTTCGACATTGCAAACATCAAATGGATATCGCGATGTCTTTTGACATTACCGATGCTCTGGCGCCTGGAAAGAAGGTTTCTCCACATGGACGCCAGGACCCGAATCGGTTATTCGCGATGCATGATCTACCGAAGAGTCATCTCGGCTCTATCGGGGAGATCGAAAAACCCTTTGTTTGAAACCCGTGATCAGATTGAAAGTGCGATTGACTCCCTCGAGAAACTGCATAGAAAGTTTAGGTCTGATCCGATTTGGGTGCGGCTGTCATTCGAAAAAAGCGACAAGATCAAAGAGGCTCAGCAGAGAATTGAGGAACGAAGAAGGTTGTCCAGACTTATGGCCTTCATGACATTTCCAGGAGATTCAATTCTCAGGCGGAGCAAGCCCGTGTTTGACAAGTTACGACATTCCTTCTTTGACGCCCACATTGTCGCCGCCTTGGCATACTACTACTTGGATGCACTCGGGAAGGCCAAAGATCATCTCGACGAAGCTCGGAGCGTTGCCCCGGATCTCAGTGTCGAAGATCCGCTGTATCTCCTGGCCGCGGCTGAAATCGAACCCGATCTTAACAAGGAAATTTTTCTATTCCAGCAGGCTACGGACCGTGCTCCAGACTTCGAGATTGCCCAACACCGCTTGGCCTATTATTCAGAGATGCGGTTCAGAGCCCAAAACGAAATCACAGAGGCGAGGGCGGGAAGTGTGATCAGAGAGTACGATGAAGTCCTGAGGATCAATCCTGGAAATATCGCGTCCCTGGCCGCGCAAGCCTATCTATTGTGGCTCTTAGGTTCCAATAGCGAGGCCGAAAAGAAATTTGAGGAGGGGTGCGCGATCAAGGCCACCGTTCGTCAGACCTTTATCGGAGAACTGAATTACGGCCTGGCCAGGATTGCTGCTGAAGAAGGTAGGTTTAATCGGAGCTACGATCTCTATCGAGAAGCGATATCGGCGGATCCGGGAGTCGGTGCTTACTCCGTCATGGCAGGGAAGTTCGTCACGACTTCATATTACAACTATATAGGATCCGACATGCTCAAGAAGCGATACAAGCCCTTCAAGGAGGATGTTGTCGGTGAAATCAAAAAATACGTGAAGCGGATCGAAAGATCGAAAAAATCTGCTCAAGGTGGGAGGGTCCTGGACAGAGAAGAGAAAGACGTCTCCCTCAGAACATTGGATGTCGTTCGGAGTTTCGTTCTGAACGACTACGGCAATGCCTGTCTCAACTACTTTCACCGCTTCGGTGATCTCGGGGAGCTAGAGAATGCGATAGAAGCCTTTGAGGACGCGAAGCGATTGGATCCTGAGAATGCTGTGGCCTATTACAATCTTGCTAATGCCTATGGCTGGCGAGGAGAGTCGGGTGAGAAGATCTCGGAACTTCTCGGAAAGGCTGAGAAGCTCGCCCCCGCATGGCCCGTTGTGCTCGTTGCCTCCGCTGAGGCACGGTTGCGGTCTGGTGAAAAGGCGTTTGACGAGGCGGCGAAGGAGATTGAGCAAGCGGAAGAGACCATGGGCGAGCTGAAAAAGATAGAAGACCAGGGGGCAATCAGTGGAGAACGGGGAATGGTGGACGGTTCTCAAGTAGACGTTAAAGGGATAACTCCCCGGAAAGACTCGAAGTATCTCGAAGCACAACTCAGAGAGCAGCGAATGCTCCAGGAGAGAGGTGAGCTTCGGGAAAAATATCGAAAGCACCTGCAAAAGGCGATTCATGGGTATGACGAAGCGAGGGGGCGTTCAGAGAGACTCGTGAGAGACGTTTTACCCAAGGTCGAAAAGATCGTCAAGAGAACCAAGCTCTCATCGATGTTTGAAGGCTTGGAATTTGACGTGGACGGGAAAGGGGTCGATGAACTCCTCTCGAATAGAATAGAGAAGGACAGATTGGACGAGAATGATGTAGAGGCTTTGAGAGTGTGGGCTCAGGTGCTGTCAAACAACTATTGGAAAAAAACCGCAATCGTTGCTGCCGAGCAACTCGCTAACTATATTCTCATGAGATACTCTCCAGAGAACTACGATTTGAATATGATCCTTCGGAGTATGTATCGCCGTCAAAGAAGTATGTATATGCGTGAACATCTTGATCAATGGTCAAAGGTCGAGTTAGGGGGAGAGGTGACGGAGGGCAGAAGGCAGGCCGATGGCGGGGTGGATTATGAGAAAAGAATTGAGGAATGTGACCAGAAAATAGAAGGCTATACGGAGCGTATAAAACCGGTTATCACGGATTGGCTCGATAAGGACCCCATTCATTATGCGTCCCTCATGTGGACCCCAGAATACTTTCAAGCTGTGGATCTTGTGAGGTTCTTCGAGAAAGCCATAGAAGAGCTCGAGAAGGCAAAGCTCCCGCAAATAGCGCTGTACCACACGATTCTGGGCGATGCGTCTCGAGAATTGAAGAAATGGGAGGGGGCGAAGAAAGCATACCTTGCGGCTGTGAGCATAGAGCCCAATAACGCAGCGTATTACAACATGTTGGGAAACATCTACTTTGAGAGTGGAGACTTTGCCGCGTCGGTAGAGCCGTATCGGAGGGCCATTGAGATTGAACGGGCCGTAGCCGTTTATCACGCGAATCTCGGCGGTGCGTTCAGGAAGTTAGGCGAGTGGCCGGACGCGGAAAAGGCCTATCAGGAGGCTATCGATCTCGAACCGAATGATGCAGAGTATCAAAACATGTTGGGTAACATCTACTATGAGAGTGGAGATTTTGCTAAATCGATCGGGCTGTACCGAAAGGCCATCGGAATCGAATCCAAACGAGCGGTGTACTATGCGAACCTCGGTGGAGCCTTCAGGGATCTAGAGGAATGGGAGGATTCCGAGAGGGCGTATCGCCAAGCCCTGGAAATTGAGCCCGAAAATTCAGGATACCTGAATATGTTGGGGATCGTCCATTATCGGCGTCGTGACTATAAAGAAGCGATTGACAGCTACAGGGAGGCGATAGCGAAAGATCCCAAAACGGCGGTTTATCATGCGAATCTCGTCCTCGCATACGAAGACTCGGAAAAGCATGATGAAGCCGAGAGGGCGTTTTCTGAAGCCATCGAACTCGGGCCCAATGATCCACGCTACCAGAACGAACTGGGAGACGCTTTTTCTGGGAACGGCGATTATGAGAGGGCAATTGTGTGCTACAAACGAGCAATTGAGAAGGCTCCCGGAGTCGCCCTCTATTGTGCAAATCTTGGTGCCTCCCACAGAGCGCTCGGACAATGGGAGGAGGCAGAGAAGGCGTATTGCCAAGCCCTTGAGACTGAGCCGGAAGACGCCGCCTATCAGAACATGCTGGGGAACATCTACTTTGAACGCGGAGATTTTCTGAAATCGATCGGGCCTTACCAGAAAGCGATTGAGATTGATCCCACGGTGGCTGTGTATCACGCGAATCTCGGTGGTACCTTCAGGAAGTTAGGCGAGTGGCAGGAGGCAGAGAAGGCCTACCGGGAAGCTGCGAAGATTGAGCCGAAAAACGCGGCCTATCAGAACATGTTGGGAAACGTCTATTTCGAGCGTGGTGACTTCCTTAAATCGCTACGGCCTTACCAGAAAGCGATCGAGATCGACCCTGGGGTGGCTGTATATCACGCGAATCTCGGTGGAGCCCTGAAAGATTTGGGAAGGTGGGAGGAGGCTGTGAAGGCGTATCAGGCGGCGATCGGGCTTGATCCTGAAAATGCAAGTTATCACAATATGCTGGGAGTTGTCTATTACCGGCGTGGCGCCCATGAAAAGGCTGTCAGTAGCTACAAGAAGGCCATCGCGAAAGATCCCAGGATGCCGGTTCACCATGCGAATCTTGTTCTTGCTTATGAGGATTTGGGGAGGAAGAAAGAGGCGAACCAGGCGTTTCGCGATGCGGTTGCGGTCGAGCCCGATGATCCAGAGTATCAGAACGAGCTGGGAAACGCTTTTTTGGGGAATGGCGATTCTGAGAGGGCAATCGGGGCCTACAAGCGGGCGATTGAGAAGGCTCCCAGGGTGGCCCTCTATTATGCAAATCTGGGCAATTCTTATAGAGCACTGAGGCAATGGCAGGAGGCAGAAAAGGCCTACCGGGAAGCTGTGGGGATTGAGCCGAAAAACGCGGCCTATCAGAACATGTTGGGAGTCATTTATTTTGAACGTGGAGATTTTCTAGAATCGATCGAACCTTACCAGAAAGCGATCGAGATCGACCCTGGGGTGGCTGTATATCACGCGAATCTCGGTGGAGCCCTGAAAGATTTGGGAAGGTGGGAGGAGGCTGTGAAGGCGTATCAGGCGGCGATCGGGCTTGATCCTGAAAATGCAAGTTATCACAATATGCTGGGAGTTGTTTGTTACCGGCACGGCCTTTATGAAAAGGCTGTCAGTAGCTACAAGAGGGCCATCGCGAAAGATCCCAGGACGCCATTTCACCATGCGAATCTTGTTCTTGCCTATGAGGATTTGGGAAGGAAGAAAGAGGCGAAGCAGGCGTTTCGAGATGCAGTTGCGGTCGAGCCGGACAATCCTGACTATCAGAACGAGCTGGGAGATGCTTTTTGGGCAAACAGAGATCATGAGAAGGCAATCGGGTGTTACAAGACGGCGACCAAGAAGGCTCCCAGTGTGGCCGCTTACCACGCGAGACTTGGTGCCGCCTTTGCAATGATAGGGCAATGGCAAGAAGCCGAAAAGGCCTATCTCGAGGCCCTTCAACTCGAACCGGATAATGCGGAACATTATCATTTCCTTGGAGACCTCTACGATCAGAACGGTAACCACGAAAAAGCCGGTGAAGCATATGCACAAGCCGTCCGATTGAACCCAGGAGTGGAACTCTACAGATCTAAGCTCGAAAAGACATGCACACAAATTGAAAACCCAGAAAGCGCGAAATCTCTGCTGGATTCTGTGCCACAATACCCCCCTGATAAGGAGGATTTCGCGGACCCACTGAAGCATTGAGAATAGCGTTCGAAGGAGATTTCTCCGGAAAGGAATGATCTTGGTAATCGTACTGACTATCCTCGGATTCTTGCTGGCACTCATTGGTTTGGCCGGGTGCATTCTACCGGCGATTCCGGGACCTCCTCTGAGTTTCGCGGCCCTGATCCTTCTCTCTCTGGCGAAGAACTGGGAACCGTTCAGTGTGACATTCTTGATTATCATGGGGACCCTGACATTGTTCGTAACGCTTCTGGACTATGTGGTTCCTGCTGCAGGGGCAAAGAAATACGGAGCTTCGAGAGCAGGTGTGTGGGGTTCGATTATCGGACTGTTGGTCGGGCTTTTCTTGTTTCCACCTTGGGGAATGCTCATCGGTGCAATCCTGGGGGCTTTTGCCGGAGAACTCATTGTGGGGAAAAAAGGAAAAGAGGCATTTCGCGCAAGTTGGGGGGTGGTTGTCGGAACGATCCTGAGCGGTGGGCTCAAGCTCGCCCTATCTGGCGTCATACTCTTCTTTTATGTCATCGAGATGTTCTAATCCTGAAGATGATATAGGCGAGTCCTTCAATGAGGGAATCGGCGGCTGAACTCGATCGTTTGCATAAAGCAGGACCAGGGACTCATGTCGGGAAGAGATGAACTGTCATCCAGGGAGCGTGTTCGTTTGGCGCTCGAGCACAAGGAAACCGATCGGGTGCCAATTGCAATGGTATGCTCAGGGATCAATGAGCCGACACACACCGAGTTTGACGGCTACCTGAAACGCGAACATGATACCAACCTGCAAGCCTATCTCGATTCCATTCTAGACATCAGCTCAGTTGGCCCTGAGTACGCTGGTCCTCGTTTGCCCTCCGGACAGGACATTTGGGGCGTGATCCGGACCCCTGTCAGTTTTGGAGGTGGCACGTATGACTGGATCTCTCATCATCCCCTTGCGGACGCCGAAAGCCCCGATGACATCGGGAAATACCCATTTCCATCAGCAGAGCTCTTCGACTACTCGGTGCTGCCGGAACGAATAAAGGTTTTGCAGCAGGAAGGCGAACGTGCTCTGATGATCTCGAATGCCAATATCTTCGAGACCTCCTGGTACATGCGGGGGTTCGAGCAGACGTTCGTGGACATGATCACGAATCCTGAATTGGTGCATGCCATCATGAGACGTGTGACGGACTTCTATGTGGAACACTTTACGAGGACCCTGTTCTCCGCCAAGGAGATGATCGACCTGGCTTTCACAGCCGACGATATCGGTGGTCAGGGTGGACTGCTCATGTCGTTGGACATGTGGGAGCAGTTCATCAAGCCGTACCATATTGAGGTGAACAAGGTAATCCATGAATTTGGCGCCAGCGTTATCTATCATACTGACGGTGCGGTGATGAGGGCCGTTCCGGGATTGATCGATATGGGAATCGACGTTTTGCAGGCACTCCAATTCGACGCCGCAGGAATGGACCCAGTGGAACTGAAAGCCAAGTATGGTGCTCGACTGAGCTTTGAGGGGGGAGTGAGCGTCCAAAGGACGCTCCCTTTTGGGACTGCTGAGGAGGTCCGTCAAGAGGTCGAGCGGCTGATTTCGGTGTTGGGCAAGGATGGAGGGTATATTCTGGGGCCGTCCCATGTCATTCAGGCGGGAACTCCCCCCGAAAACATTCTCGCCATGTTCGAGACCGCGTTGCAGTACTATCCGTTTCGTTAGCCGATGCGGACAAGACGTCGCGCTGGCCGAAGATTACACCGCGGTAAGTCCCCGCAGTGAGGGCTCAGCCTTCTTCAGGCAACCCGGCCAACTCAGCTTTGACCTTGTCCGGCTCGCTCAAGGTTCCCAGTCGCTCGAAGATCTCCAGAGCCTTCGTTAGATACTCCCGAGCTCGTGCGATTTTATTTTGCTTCTTGTGGAGCCGGCCATAGCCTGTGTAGGCGAGGGCCAATTCGTTTTCGGCCTTGATCTCTCCAAAAATGGCGATGCTTTTTTTAAAGTGGGGTGCCGCTTGGGTCGGGTTGTTTTTCAGGGCGATCTCGCCCAGGAGGCGGTGAGTCAAGCCGATTTCATACTTCACTCCATAGCGCTCTGCCATTTCCAGGCATTCTTCGAGCGTCTGCCTCGCCTTGTCGTCTTCTCCGGCCAACCAGTACCCTTCGCCTATAAACCACGTGATCGGAATTTCAACTGTTATGAATCGCCCAGCTCGAATGATCGATAACACCGCAGTCAGAAGCTCAATTCCCTTGTTTGGCTCTCCGGCTCGACACCAAGCCCATCCAAGACTTCTCTGCGCCCACGCTTTATCCGCAGGCGTTGGCGCTTTTTCGACCGCCAGCTCCCCATATTCGACTGCCCGAGCCAGGTCGCCTTTCCAGGTATAGGCTATCGAGAGGTTCCAGGCCACAAAAGAGATCAGGCTGTTGTCTGAAAAATCCTTGGCGACGCGCAGCGCCTTTTGCGCTTCTTCCACCGCCTCATCCCAGCGACCGAGACATGAATAAGCCCTTGAGGCTATGGACAACGCATACGTGTGCCAGCGAAGGTTAAACTGCTGCTTCATCATGCGAAGGACGTCTTCTTTTAGGGCGAGCACTCGCTCGAAGTCGCCCCTATCAAAATGGCTAAATTCCCAGAACACATAGGCATAGCCGGCATCTTCAACGTTTCCAGACGCTTCAGCGAGTTCTGCCGCCTTGCTCAGGGTTTGGATGGCCTGGTCATAGTTGCCGAACGAAAACTCACAGTGTCCCAAGCGGGCATAGAACGCCCCCAGTAGTTCTTGATTCTTTAACTCCCTCGCCATGGGCTCGTAGCGGGTCAAAAGGTCGTAATACTCCGTGTTCTTGAAGAGCAGCATGAACACAATCCCCTGGTTTACCAAGAGGGAGATGCGCCGCTGCCGGCTCTCCTTGGTCTCAGGCAGCGTGTCAAGGAGCGCCATGGCTTCATCAAAATAGGCCTTGGCCTCCTCCATGGTATTGAGCTTGATTGCCTTTTGGTATGCCAGATCCAGATACTCAAGCGCCTTGTCCGTGTTGGTGCTGCGTCCATAATGGTAGGCCAGCATCTCATGGTGTTCTTCAAGGCGATCCGGGTAGAGGGCTTCTATGGCGCTTCCGATCTTCTCATGAATCTCCTTTCTCCTTTTGAGAAGTAGGCTCTCGTAGGCGATCTCCTGGGTGAGCATATGCTTGAAGACATAGGTGGATTGGGGATATATTCCTCTCTCATAGAGAAGCTCTGAATCCTTTAAACCCGATAGATGGGAGAGTAGTTCTTGTTCTGTGAGGCCCGTCACCCTGTTGATTAAATCGTAGCTGAACTCCCTGCCAATGACTGAGACTGTCTGAAGGAGGCCCTTCGTCCCCTCAGGCAGTGAGTCAACCCGGGCCATGATGACATCCTGAATCGTGGCGGGGATGGTCACCTCCTGGAGGTCTTTTGTTATACGGTATCTCTTGTTCTCCCTCTCAATGATCTTCAGATCTTTAAGGGACTTTATGAGTTCCTCGATGAAAAAGGGGACCCCTTCGGTCTTCTCGAGGATGAACTCCCCGAGGT
>CAYFYO010000004.1:0-206 GCA_964347335.1 uncultured Thermodesulfobacteriota bacterium | reverse complement strand
CGAACCCTTAAGGACGATGCGCTTTAATGCCTCGATGATTCTATTTTTCCTCTCCTCAGGGCTCATGGGGATCTTGTCGATGCCGCTATCTTTGACCGCCAGGAGTTCCAAAAGATATGGAAGGGTGAAGGCCTCATCGGCCCCCAGTATTTTCAGACCCCTTTTGACCTTTTCCGTGATCTCGAGATCCCCATCGCCCTCATGGA
>CAYFYO010000003.1:0-72498 GCA_964347335.1 uncultured Thermodesulfobacteriota bacterium | reverse complement strand
GCGGGTTCTTCTTGCAATGATTCTTTTCCTTCTTTTGCCATGTACAGCATACGCAGACATGATGGAACGTCCGATAGGGTGGGGCGGCCTGGTCACTCTGGCAGGATACCTTCTTGTCCTGTTGACCATCGTGTCAATCATTCTGTCGGCCGTAGGGGGTCCCCAAACACCGGAGGTACGCCGTTTTTTAACAAGATCCACAGGGTTCCTGGCTGTGCTATCGTGTTTGACCTTAATCTCAGGCGAGGTCTTACATGATCTCCTTGGCGAGGGCGGCCTACCGAAGTCAATTCGGCTCCGGTCCGATACGAGGAGGAGGCTCAGAACTCTTCAAGATCCATTGGAGCGGTACTTTGCAGACTGCGGCGCCTTTCCGACACGCGCAGACGGGCTCTCGGCGCTCCGAGACAATCCAGGGGTTGACGGGTGGAGAGGGCCCTATGTTCGGAGTCAGAAGATGCTTGTGGACGGATGGAAGACTCCAATCGAATACTCGCCTGTGACACATGGTAATGAATATTATGGTTACGTACTTCGCGCTGCGGGCCCGGATCGCCAATTTAATACCAGGGACGACATCACCAGGGAATATCCATAGACAACTACCTCCCCCTCATCTTCCCCCTCAACTTCTTACACCTCTCCATGAGTTCATCTTGGGTGATGATTCCCGTCTCCGTCAGAAGCTCAATCAAGGTGGTTTGGCCATTGGTCCTCCTTTGGCTTCTCCAAGAGACGAGGATGCGTTTTCTTTATTTGTTCTTCTAATTCACGATCTAATTTGGCACCATAGAGCGTTTTCACTTTGTAAAACAGACCCTCCCGTTGACTGACGACTTCCCCTCCCTGTCGCTGACCATTAGCCCCAAAAGGTCGATTGCCGCGGTTTTCACGGCGAATGCATCTTCGATACTGAGTCCATTCGAAATCTCCATCAATCCTCCGCTTTCATACCTTAAGGGCTTTAGAAGGTGCCCTCGATGCCAGCGATCCAATTTCTCTCCGGCGCTGGGTAAAAGTTGCGAGCTGTTGGAAATCCACCGAGGACTGCAAATTCGGAATACTCCTGGTTTGTCACATTGTTGACTCCCACGAAGGCCTTTAGCCATTTCCACTGATAGGAGAGCCTTCCATTGAGGGTGTAATACTTGCTCAGTTTATCGAACTGATTGGCCTGGTCGCTGATGACAAAACTCGAGCCAACGAAATGATAGTCACCAGAGAAAACAAGCCCCGGAAGGATGTTATGGATCTGGAACCCCACGTTGGCCTTATGCCTCGGCACGGCCGGTATGTCGTTGTTTTCGAATGGTTCTTTCTCAAACATTGCCCGCTCAAATGTGTAATTCCCAAAAAGGGTCACCTTGTCGAAGAAACGCGACGCTGCTCCGATTTCCACCCCTTGGTGCAGCGTCTCTGGGTGGTTTTCGTTCGTGAAGGTCGTCGGGTTAAAAAAGATCTCGTCCTCGATTTGGGCCCGGAAAAGGGTAATCTTCGCCTCCATATGGGGAGCAAAAGAATGCCGGATTCCCACCTCGTAGTGCTTTCCCCTCTGGGGTTTGATGTCCGAGTTGACATTGATGCTTCCCGTGAAGAAATCAAAGAGAATCAATTCGTCTGTCAGGGGAAATCGGAAACTTCGGTTTACCCGGGCAAAGAGAGAGGAATTCTCGTTGTAAAGCAATGTAAGTCCGATGCTGTATGCGTTCTCCCGGTCCCTGACCGTCTCGTCCAACGGGGCGAGGCCGAAGAGAAAGTCCTCCTGCTCAAGGTCGTATTCCACCCTTTCGTGTCGGGCCCCGAGCATAAAGATGACATTCTCCCAGAGCGAGAATTCATTGTTCACATAGAACCCGTAGGAGTGCTTCACGATTTCAGAGAAACCCGACGGAGCCAAAGGCATTCCAAAAAAGAAGTCCACATCGAGGTCAGACCGGTAGATATCGATTCCAGCAATGACCGTCTCGGCGCGATCAAGAATCTCTCCATCCCAGGCATATCGCGGTGTGAGGGCCCAGGTAATCAGATTTCTGTCTGTTAATGAGGAGAAGCTGATGAACTCATCCTGGCTCTCTCGATCCCGGTGGGATAGATCAGCGACGATACTTCCAGACTCCCCCAGGTCCCAATCCATCCCGAGCTTCAGGTATTGATCGGTGCTTTCGCCTTCATCAAGAGGATTCGCAGCGGCCCTTCGGTCGATGTCCAGTTGGTCCTCTGACAGCGCTCCGGGAAGTCCGAAATCATCGCGATGATAGGAGCCACTCAGGCTCAGACTGAGAAAGTCTGTTGGATCGTAGATGATTTTTCCCCCCGCATCTCTCGTCCGAAACTCACCGTTTTCCCGGTACCCATTCGTTGAGTCATAGCTGCCAGAGAGGGAAGCGGCCACGTTCTCATAGCCTCCGCTGATCGATGCTTCTTCTCTAATTCGTCCGTAGCTCCCGGCAAGAATTTCACCCCTCATGGTCACTTTCTCGGCGGGGGTTTTCGTGATGATATTGATCACGCCACCCACGGCGTTATCCCCGAACAGAACGCTCCCGCTGCCCCGGACAATTTCGACTCGTTCGATCTGGTCCAGGGGGATCTGTGTCCAATCGACGCCGCTGAGATCGATTTCGTTGACCCGCCGCCCGTCAACGAGCACCAGGGTGTTGGAGGGTGCCGTTTCTCCGAAACCGCGAAGGTCGACTTGTGCACTCTTTCCATTCCCAATAAGGTCTCTCACAACGATGCCCTCTTCAGATCGCAGCAGATCGGCGACGGTCTTGGCGTTGGAGTTCTCAATGTCTTGTTCGGTGATGACCGTCACGTTTGCCGGAATCTTACGGATCTCCTCCTCTTTTCGTGTTGCCGTGACCACGACCTCTCCCAGGATAGGTACCTCCTCTTTCTCCTGAGCCAGAGCCGGGCCTGAGACAAGTGCGAGGGATAGCATGGCCCAAGCGTTCCAGCGGTGAATGAACCGATTCCGGGCATCGCTCCCCCGCACTTCGGGTATTGCGAGCTCGGTGTTCGAGCCGTCTGACCCGATAGCCTGGGTCAGAGGGGTCGCGAAAAACTTGAACTTTAGCCATCTTGCCATGGTCTTCTCCTTTGACTTCTCAGTTTAGGGACAGGAAGTTCCATATGAATAGAAGGTCTTTGCGCTGACCTGGTATTCGTGTCCCAGACAAGTGCAATAGAGAAAGAGAGGGATATTGGGAAAAGGAGATTGGTCAAATGGAGGGCGCTTGAACGCTCTCGAAGACAAAAAAAGCCTGACCCCGGATTGCGATCAGACCGACTTCCCTCGCCGACTCCATATTCCCACCCCTCGAGGAATGTTTTTGGAGCAACGTCTTGGGCAGGTTTTCTGGCTCGTGGATCCTCCTACTCACCACGCCTTCCCATTCCGCTCGAGCGAAATAGTGGCCCACTCTGTGGCTTTCGTCCCCACTCACAGCGGCGGGTCCGCGACGGCTTCTCACCGTCTTCCCTACACCCAAACATTTCGTGACTCAGTATATAACGAACAGAAATTGATTTGTCAACAGGTATTCTCGGATGGATTCCCTACCCCTTCCGCAATCTCGCTTAAAGACGCGAGGGTTTTACGAAGTCGCACAAACCGTTTACTTCCGCGGGATTTCTAGACCTTGTGGACCCGCGCTGACAGGTGGGGGCCCGGAACTCTCGGAACAGTGGAGGCGGATTTGGTCGTTTCTCATGATTCATCGAATTTCTTCGGCACAAAGAAACTGGGGCGCACCTGGTTGCCATTCAGGATTCCTCTTGAAGCAGCCAGGTTCACGACCATTTCGATGGCGGAGCGGTCATATTCATCCGTGATTTGATTGTCGAGGGACTGGGGACGTGTAAAAAGCGCCTTTTCATTGTCCGAGAGCAAGGTGAGGTTTGCTTTTTCGGGTGCCATTTTTTTCAGCCGTCCCACAAGATTTGAAACCTCTGGACAGGCCGCGAGACCTCGAGCGTTTTTGGGATACCCCGCCTTGACCAGGCGATCGACTTCGGCTTTGAGTGCTGTTCCCTCCCTGTCAGGTCGGACCTTTTTGAAAAACTCCTCCGCCAGGTCTTCCATGGCCAAGGAGAGGACGTCCTCGGTAATTCGGTCGATCGTCCTGAAGTTCTCCCGAGGGTTATCAAAATCCACGGCATCGGGTTGAAGGCCCACACGGCTCCGCAACGCGAGTTTGAGGCCAGAGAGAGAGTCGGCGAGGGTCGCCACTCTTCTCAGATTCATCTGGACAGTCGACCGAGTATGATCAAAAGCCCGGGTCGTTGCCCGGATCGTGGCCTTCTTGTCCAGTCGAGGGCATTCCCGCGTCAGCCTCACGGTCTTGTTGATCACTTCCAAGATCCACCAGGGGGTCAAAACCTCCGCTTCCGTCGATTCGGGAGAATCCTGGAAGGTGGCCTCCTCAAGGGCCTGTGCGAGCGAGGCATCCATGCTCCAAGAGGGCTCTTGGAACCTCTCCTTTAGCATGATCTCCTTTTCGATCTTTTCTTCGGGAAGATCCATGTAGACCGTTTCCAGCCGATCCATCAGGGGCCGGGGCACATCGTTCACATGGGAGAATCCCTCCGGGTTTCCTGTCGCAACGAAAAAGATATCGAGGGGCCACTCCCAGTTGTATTCTTCAAGAATGGCTTTCTTTTCCTCGAGAATCGGATGAAGAAGCACTTGGACTCGTGTCCGAATCGCCGGAAGCTCGTCGATCAAAAGCACCCCTCGATTCGCTCGAAACACCCCTGTTCCCGTAAATACCGATGGATCGGAGGGACTCCGTCCTTGGGCGATCGCTTGAATATCCTTCAATCCGAGGAGCTTCGCCTCATTGGTGTACTCGTTCCCCTGAATCCTGGAGAAACGCCTGATGCCAGAAAGCCACTCGATGCCCAGCTCCCTGACGGGGTCCTCGAATTCCTGGCACCATGGCGAGCGCAAATGCCGAGGCCATTTCGGGTCGTCGTTGTATGGGCTCCCCTTAATGACAGGGATCGGAGGGAGAAGCGCCGCGATTGACCGGGCCATCCGTGTCTTGCCCGTCCCTTCCTCGGATACGAGATAGAGATTAGCCCCTGAAAGGATTACACGGATAACGTCGTCCTTGGTTTCTCGCCTGCCGTCAATCGTCGGAATCACGTCCTCCCCTCTACTGAGCCTATTGAGAACCGTGTGTTTCAATTGTGTCACAATGGGAGTTGGCCGGTATGCTCTCAGGCGTTTCTCTTCCGAGAGTCGCCGCCTGTCTGCCTGTTTCTGCCTTTTCATACGGGTCCTCTCTTGGCTTTCTTCCAAAATGCTTGGAGCGTTATCCTTGGGTGGCGAAGCGGGGACAAAAGGCAGTCGACGCGGCCCTTTCAATAGCAGACCCCGTAAACCGGGTTTTCCGGTTGGCCCAAGATTCGCTTTCGAAACTCTTGGACAAAAAACCACGTACTGGGATTCTGCGTCAAGGAACGGTGATCGTTCCTTTCCACATAGCTTCGGGCCTGCTCAACAATGGTGGGAGGGTATTGACCGACGAGGAATTCCTCCTCGATAAAATCCAGCCTCTTCATCTCACATCGGGCCCTGAACGAACGAAATTCCTCCGGGTTAACAAACCTCACCCGGGCATAAAACCGAAAAGATTCGAGGTGAGCCATCTGTAGGCCCAACAGTAGCATAACCGCTTCTTTCAGATACCCTCGCTGCCCCTCCTCTTTAAGGAACTGGAGTCCTTCTCTCCTCGTGAAGCCTTGTTCCTTAACATTTTCGAGGAAGACCGCCAGCCGGAAGGGGCATGAGGCGAGGAGATACCGAAGGACAGATTTAGATGGCCTTTTCTTTTTCACCTTTCGGTAGACAGATAACATTGCCTCAATAGTGGGAAAGGCCTTGTCCCTGAGCTTCCATTTTTCCCCATCGACGACCTTCTCGATGAGTCCCTTCTCTTTTAGATAACGAAGCGCGAGTGTTGTCTTATGCTTTCCTGCTCCCATATCTTGGACGATCTCATCGAATGTGAAAGGCTGATCGGGTCGTCTGGTTAATGCCTCCAATGTCTTAACCAACCGGGGTTTCACGGCGCTTACCTCTGCAGTTCACTGCCTTTAGCCTAACACGTTTGCGTGGCTTGTTCAATTGGCTCGATCATGTCGTCGATTGATTTTCAGCCGGGGTTTCTGAGTCGAACTTCGGATGACGATATGACTCTTGGAAGCCGATTCGAGGCCGGAGCGTATCGCGATCTCGACCGTCCCGTCGTTTTGGACATGGGGCTTCGTGGGCCCCAAAGCCTGGGGAAATCCTGTGGATAAATGTAATGGTCGAGAAAAAGCGGCCTGTTGGACCGGAGGATTTGCCTTGTCATTTATTCTGGAAACACGAGGAATTATTTTAATTTCTGTAGGTTAGAAGAGATCCCCCAGCGATTGTTTACGGTCTTAGGAAAATGGCCAACCGGCGACTTTCCATACCTTCCGATGTGGATAAAAGGTCGAAAGTTGCCCCCCTGATTTGGCAGCTGATTCAGTCTGGTCGGCCTTGTCCCACCAACAGCGGGATGAATTTATGGGTGGCCCCAGGGAATGGGTACTTGTCAATCTCATTGATCCTGATCCAGCGGTAGTCTGCAGGTCCTCTCAAAGCCACCTCCCCAGAATGGTATCGACAGCGAAAGACATCCAGGACAATTCTAAAATGCGTGTACGCGTGTTTGACTCGGGTGAGTGGCTCAACAATCTCGACGGACAGGTTCACCTCTTCCTTGACTTCTCTGACACAAGCCTGTTCAGGCGTTTCTCCTGGCCTGACTTTTCCGCCTGGGAACTCCCACAACCCACCCAGTAGACCAGATGAATTCCGCTGAGTGATTAATATCTGGTTGTCTTTGAAAATGACGCCACAAGCGATGTGATGCGTGGGAACGGGTTTGGCTTTCGTGATCATGGGGATGTGATTTTGCCTGCCTTTTTGGTATGCCTGGCAGAGTGAGGGGACTGGACATGCTCGGCAGATCGGCTTTCGTGGGCGGCAGACCACGGCCCCCAGTTCCATCATCGCTTGGTTGAAGAGCCCTGGTCTATCCCGGTCCAAGAGCTCGCTCGTCCTGACCTTGAGAGATCTTGCCACAGTGGGGGTGTTCAATGACGATTCGATCAGAAAGAGCCGCGAAATTACCCTTTTGACGTTCCCGTCCAAAACAGGGAAGGGTTTGTCAAAAGCCAAGCTTTGGACCGCGGCCGCAATGTAGTCCCCGACACCCGGCAATTTGTGAAATCTGGCATAGTCCACGGGGATCTCGCCATTCATTTCTTGCACGATCATTCTAGCCGCTTTGTGGAGGTTTCTGGCCCGAGCGTAGTAACCCATCTTCTCCCAGGCCTTGAGGACCTCCTGCAAATCGGCCTTGGCCAGGCGTTGAATGTTCGGAAATCTCCTTATGAATTCCTGGTAATATTCGAGGACCTTTTTGACTTGGGTTTGCTGAAGCATGACCTCAGAAACCCAAATCGAATAAGGGTCCTTTGTTTGGCGCCAGGGCAATCGCCGGTGGTACTTTTGAAACCACCCAATCAGGCGATCACGAAATTTTACGATCTGTGTTGCTGTCACTGCTAACCCCGAGAGAAGGCCTGAGGCGGGAGGCCAACGTTGAGGCCGTGGACGAAGGCTTTAACTTGCAATATATTTCTTTGGGCGAGGGGTTTTCAAGGATGATTGATGAAGAGTTTCCGGACTTTTTCGGTCGCCCCCAAGAGGCCAGTGGCCCAGGTCCCTTTGAGCGTTCCTTCATCCGAAAATATTCTTAATTTCAGTGGCTTTCGTGAATGCTCATATTCCCGAGAGACGTTCGCGGATGATTGATCAGACGCTCACCCTTCACGCCGGTGCCTCGGAGAGTATGCTGCGGGAGATCTCCAGGATGGATCCTTTTGGACAGAGGGATTATCGACAGGAAATCCAAAGGCCGGACAGACTCACCTAGAGCCTTCTGTAGACACCGATGACTTTGCCGATGACGCGGAGGCCCGGAGCCCCTTCCTTTATCCGAAGCGTTTTCCACCTCGGGTTTTCAGGCTCTAGAACGACATGGCGCTTCTCTCTATAGAACCTTTTCACGGTGGCCTCGTCATCGAGCATGGCAACGACGATTTCCCCGTTATCCGCCGAAGCCTGAGCGCGGACGAGAACGAGATCCCCTTCCAGAATAAAGGGAGCCATGCTGTCACCCTTAACCCTGAGAAAAAAGATCTCCTCACCTGGAGCCCAACCCCTTGGAATGCTCATGACGGACTCTATGTTCTCCACGGCCAGGATCGGGCCGCCAGCGGCTACACGTCCCAGAAGGGGGACTTGACGAGCCTCGGGTTGGACATCTCGCTCCATGAAATCCCGGACCTCGATTCCCCGGCTTTTGGCGGCGCTCCGTTTGACAAAGCCTTTTCTCTCCAAAGCCTTAACGTGGTCGAAAGCAGCGCGAGGATAAATGCCGAAATGCTCCCCAATTTCCCGAATCGAAGGAGGAAACCCTCTCTTCAGGATGGACTGCTTGATGAAGTCCAAAACCTGCCTCTGCCGGTCGGTTAAGGCCATGGGTCTCTCTTCCACTGATATTATTATACTATACATGCGTTGACTTAATCAACCATTCTTCTGAGAAGACGCTCGCGATGTCACTTTGCGAGATTTCCTCTTTTCGATTTTTTATGAGAGCTTCGTTCCGGGACAGTTTCACCTTGTTCTATTCGCTTGCGTGCTTCCCAAAAGTGCTGCAGTCGTGCAGGAGTTCCTATGTCTGAGAGCGTCTTCGGGGGGGAACCAGATCGTTTTGACACATCAACATTTTGTGGATTTGGCGAGAAAACGTACTATATATAGTATTTTTCGCTTGACACGGGCGATCGATTGGACTAATTTATACTATTGTGGCCGTCAAGGAGGCGGTCGTTCAATATCAGGAGGGGGTACGGAATGAGTCAGGAGAAGATGCCCAAGCGCGATCTGCAGCGCAAAGAATCTGAATCCGGAGCGAGACGTTCAGAGGAAGCCCCGAAAGATGTGACCGTCCGTCGTTATTTCACGAAAAAGGAGACTTCTCCCTTCGACATGGTGGAATGGGAACGTAAGCGTGCGACCATTGTGAACGAAAGTGGAGAAAAGGTTTTTGAGCAGGATGACCTGGAGTTCCCCTCCTTCTGGTCCCAAATGGCAGTTAATGTAGTTGCCTCGAAGTATTTTCGTGGGATTCAGGGAACTCCTGAGAGGGAGTCGAGCCTTCGTCAGCTGATCAGAAGAGTCGTCGATACGATAACCCAATGGGGTGTGAGTCAGGGATACTTTCCCTCACCGGAAGACGGCAAGACCTTTCAGGATGAACTCACATATCTGATTCTTTTTCAGATGGCTTCGTTCAATAGCCCGGTTTGGTTCAACTGCGGTATCGAAAAGAAGCCGCAGTGTTCTGCATGTTTTATCAATTCCGTCGAGGATTCTATGGCGTCGATCCTCGAATTGGCGAAGATTGAGGGCATGCTTTTCAAGCATGGCTCTGGTACGGGCACAAACCTCTCTCCTCTTCGCTCTTCGAAGGAATATCTTTCGGGGGGTGGCACGGCATCGGGTCCTGTATCCTTTATGAAAGGGTACGATGCGTTTGCCGGTGTGATCAAATCAGGCGGTAAGACTCGCCGAGCCGCCAAAATGGTCATCCTGAATGTGGATCATCCTGACATTGTGGAGTTCATCAACAGCAAGAAGGAGGAAGAGAAGAAGGTATGGGCCCTGATCGACGCGGGATATGATGGCTCTTTCAACGGTGAGGCTTATGGATCCGTCTTTTTTCAAAATGCCAACCATAGTGTTCGAGTTCCTGATGAATTCATGAAGGCCGTGTTGGACAATGGAACCTGGCAGACCCGGGCCGTCATAACTGGGGAGGTGATGGGGGAATACGAGGCTCGGGAGATACTCCGCCTGATTGCCGAGGGAACCCATATCTCTGGTGACCCGGGTATGCAGTTTGACACGACCATCAATCACTGGCACACCTGTACCAATAGCGGAAGAATCAATGCGTCCAATCCGTGCAGCGAATATATGTTTCTCGATAACTCGGCCTGTAACCTGGCTTCCCTGAATCTTCTGAGGTTTCTGAGCGAGGAGGGGGAGTTTGATGTGGAAGCCTTTCGCCATGCAGTCGGGATTATGATCCTCGCCCAGGAAATCATCGTCGACAATGCCGGCTACCCGACGGAGGTGATCGCCAAGAACAGTCACAGATTCCGGCCTCTTGGTTTGGGATACGCCAACCTCGGGGCGCTGCTCATGGCGCGTGGTCTTCCATATGACAGTGAGTCCGGAAGGAACTACGCGGCGGCTATTACGGCAGTTATGACCGGACAGGCCTATCTGACGTCTGCGAGAATTGCCAAAGCCATGGGCGCTTTTGAGGCGTTTGAGCGGAACCGGAAACCGATGATTGAGGTGATGCGAAGACATCACCGAGCCGTTTCTAAGATCAACTCGGCATATGTTCCCTTGGAATTGCTGGGCGCCGTTCACGAGGTTTGGGAAAAAACCATCGAGGAAGGTGAGGATCACGGGTACCGGAATGCTCAGGTAACGGTCTTGGCCCCGACGGGAACGATCGCCTTTATGATGGATTGTGACACGACAGGGATTGAGCCCGATATTTCACTCATCAAATATAAGAAGCTTGTGGGGGGTGGCGTTCTCAAAATTGTCAACAATACCGTTTCTCGGGCTCTTGATCGGTTGGGTTATTCCGAGGAGGAGAAAACGGAGATTCTCCAGTTCCTGGACAAAAGGGAGACCATCGAAGGGGCTCCTCACCTGAAAGAGACGGACGCGCCCGTTTTTGACTGTGCCTTCAAACCTATTCTTGGGAGTCGATCGATTCATTATATGGGTCACATTAAGATGATGGGTGCCGTTCAACCGTTTATCTCAGGTGCCATATCAAAGACCATCAATGTGCCAAATGAAACGACAGTTGACGAGATTGCCGAAGCCTATATCCAGGCATGGCAGCTCGGTCTGAAAGCGGTGGCTATTTATCGAGACGGCTCAAAGCGGACCCAGCCGCTAAGTCAGAGACAGGAGGGGGACCTTCAGATTAAGGGAACCCCCTATCGCCGTCGTCTTCCTGATGAGAGAAAATCCCTCACCCATAAGTTTAGCATCGGGAATCACGAGGGTTATATAACGGTTGGGATGTATGATGATGGGACTCCAGGGGAGATTTTCGTGGTGATTGCCAAGGAGGGAAGCGTCGTTTCGGGTCTTATGGATTGCTTTGCCACGGCTGTCTCTCTGACGCTTCAGTATGGAGTTCCTTTGAAGGTTCTCGTCAATAAATTCGCACATGCCCGTTTCGAACCCTCGGGGTTCACGAAGAATCCTCAGATCGCCATTGCGAAATCTCTCAGTGATTACATCTTCCGCTGGCTCGCCTCGAAGTTCCTCACCAAGGAGGAACAGGCCGAGGTTGGGGTGCTTGTTGAGGGCGCTCCGGAACAGCTGCCGGATGAGTCTGAAGGAGATAGGGGGAAAGGCCTCTCCTTTGCTGCCCAGGAAGACGCTCCTCCCTGCCCTGACTGTGGTTCCATTATGGTTCGGAATGGTTCGTGTTACAAATGCCTCAACTGTGGTGCGACGAGTGGGTGCTCGTAGGGAACGGGTCTCATCCACTTGGCCCAGACATCATGAGCGGGAAGAAGGAACAGTGGGACGGTGGGTCGGAATTAAGGTTCGAGGCACGTAGCGGAGGGTAAAAGGGAGCCCCATGTTGAAACCCCCGCCCCCTGAGCCCGATCCCCTCGGTTTTACTCTGCTCAGTTGTGAATGATCCTGGATAGTGGACAGCCTCTGCTGACGCCTATATCCTCATGAAAATCGTTGAACCTTCTTTCGAAATACTCGATCCCATTGATGCAGATGCGATTCTTGCGAAGCTCGAGCGAGCGGGCCGAACATGCTATAAGTCTGAGCATCGAATCACCGCCGGTTCGGCATCGGATTTCATCAGGCGGATCATAAAATCCGGTCACCACAGCGTCATCGAACACATCTCGATCAGCGTCAAGTTCACCTGTGATCGGGGCGTCAGCCATGAACTCGTGCGCCATCGCCTGGCATCATATAGTCAAGAGAGCACGCGTTACGCCAATTACAGTCAGGATCGATTCGGAAATGAAATCTCGGTCATCAAACCCCTTTTCTGGTCTCGAGACGTTGCCGCCTACCGACAATGGGAAGAAGCGATGCAGGCTTCGGAGACACACTATATGAAGCTTATCGAACTGGGGGCTACGCCGCAGGAAGCCAGAAGCGTACTTCCGAATTCGGTGAAAACGGAGGTCGTCATGACATGCAACCTCCGTGAGTGGCGGCATGTCCTCGGACTTCGCTGCAGCTCCCAAGCCCACCCGCAGATTCGGGAACTGATGCTTCCCCTCCTCAAAGAATTCCACAGAAGAATCCCTGTTCTTTTTGACGATCTCTACGACCGGTTTTTTGGGCGTAAAGCGCGTTGAATTCGGGTCGGATTGATCGTTGCTCATTTCTCAGGAACTGTCGAAAACAGAATTTGAGCACGAAGGAGAGACGTTTAGCGTGATTTCCCTCTGGCTTCTTTACACCCGGACCTGAAAAAGATAAGATGTCCACGCTTCTCATACCCGGATATCGATTGCAGGATGACATGGCGAGGGCAGTCTCAAAAACAGTGACACTGGATTTGAAGGAACACAAGCTCTCCAATGGGCTGTGTGTCCTGGTGCTTCGTGATTCGAGTCTTCCCGTGGTGAGTTTTCAGATGCATTTTGCCGCAGGCTCGCGAAATGAGAGGCCTGGAATCACGGGGATCAGTCACCTGTTCGAGCACATGATGTTTCGGGGCTCAAAAGAGCTCGGTCCCGAAGAATTCTCCAAGATCATTCAGGCGAATGGCGGTCATACCAATGCTTTCACGACCACGGATAACACTTCATACTACGAGAACCTCCCCGCCAAAAAGCTCGAACTTGCGATGCATTTGGAGGCAGAGAGATTGGAAAATCTCAGAATTACCGAGAAGAACTTAGTCACGGAAAGGGAGGTGGTCCGAAGCGAAAGGAAGTATCGAACCGTGAACAGTCCTTTTGGCCTGGCCATGGAACAGCTCTTTGCGACAGCATTTCAAATTCATCCGTATCGATGGCCCGTGATCGGATGGGATCAGGACCTGAAAAGTCTAACCTTGGAGGACTGTTTGGAGTACTATAGAATCCACTACGCTCCAAATAACGCCGTCATGGTGATCGTGGGTGATGTGAAACCTGACCGTGTTTTCGCACTTGCGGAAGCGCATTTTGGCCATCTCGATACTCAGCCAGACCCGGCCCCGGTTCGCACCCGGGAAAAACCCCAGCGGGGTGAGAGACGGGTTGTCTACAAGAAGGTTGCACAGCTCTCCGCCCTTTTTGCGGGGTTCCATATCCCAGAAATCACGAACCCAGACATTTTCCCTCTTTTAGTTCTCGTGTCCGTTCTCTCCCATGGACGATCCTCGCGGTTGTATCGGAAGTTTATTAAAACGGGGAGGGCAGTTGAGGCGGAGGCGGATTTGGGACCGCCTCCCTTTATATTCATGGACCCGGGGTTACTGATCCTCTCAGTCGCTGCTTCGCCTCGAGAGGATATCGACAGGTTGGAGCAGGACCTCTGGAAGGAGATAGATATCTTGAAAAGCGACGCTGTAGAAGTCGCTGAAATAGAGAAGAGCAGAAAGAAACTGCGGTCATCCTTTTTGATGCTTCTTCAGACACACTTCTATAAAGGGATCATGGCGGGGGTTTGCCGGATTCGCACCGGAGATCATCGATGGGTGAACAGAATCGAGCCGGCCTATCAGGAGGTGACCGCCGAAAACGTCATGGATGTGGCGCGACGATATCTGAATGAGGACAACCGCACGGTCGCTCGCCTGGTCCCAGTCTCTCCAAAAGAGAGTGCTAAGTGGGGGGAATACGAATAATAGCGCGGGGAACGGGGGTCAGCCGTCAGCAGAACCGACGATGGCAGGCGATCATTGGAATGGATTCATCAGATGGGTTCGAATGTCAGCTCCGGCTCTTGTGATACGGGGTTCAAAAGAGGGGGGATACGGGCCGACAAAAAACGGATCCCGGGTCCCTGACAGTTGACCCCTTCGAGCCCAAGAGAGAAAGATGGCTTCCATCAAGCTTCCTGAAATTGAACGTCGAACTCTTGCCAACGGTCTAAAGGTTCTCGCGGCCAAAGCTCCAGGCCTCCCTCTGGTGACTGTTGTATTGATGCTCAAAAGAGGTGCTGAAGCCGATGAAGAGGGGAAGGCTGGCCAGGCCGATCTCACCTGTGAGATGTTGACCCTGGGAACCCAGGCCCGCTCTGGCGAACAGATCGCCCTCGAAATCGATTCTCTCGGCGCCAGGCTCAGTTTTCATGCCTGTTGGGATGCGAGTTACATTGAAATCGCAGGACTCTCTGAAGACCTGCAATCCCTCCTCGAAATGATTTCAGAACTCGTCTTGAGGCCGACTTTTCCGAAGCGTGAATTCGACCAGCTGAAGGGCCGACGAATCGCGAGACTTATCCAGGATCAAGATGAATCCGAGGTCGTCGCCGATGAGCATTTTTTGCAGTTGGTTTTCGGAGGGACTCCCTACGGTCACCCCCGGCGAGGAACTGTCGATTCTGTTAACGCCCTCTCTCTTCAGGATCTTGAATCCTTTCATGACAGCCACTTTTCGGCAAATCGGTGCGTTCTCATGATCGTTGGAGACATCGATTTCGAAGCGGCATTTCAGGGGGCGGCAGAGTTCCTCGGTCCGTTGAAAAAGGGTTTGGACGGTCCTGATTCCCCACGATTCCCAATACCGAGCAGAACAAGTCGACAGATTCGAATCATACACCGCCCAGACCTCACGCAGAGTCAGATTCGGATGGGACATTCAGGTATACAACGGAAAAGTCCAGATCACGATGTCTTTCAGGTGACGAACTACATCCTCGGCGGAGGGGGATTCTCATCTCGGCTCATGGAAAAAGTTCGCTCCCAGATGGGCTATACATACGGGATCTCGAGCCGTTTCACGGGGCGGAGGAATCCCGGACCTTTTGTCATTTCGACCTTTACGCCAAACGATAATACCTTAGCGGTCGTCAACGAAATTCTAGAGGTTGTCGGCACATTCATTCATGGAGGGGTAACGTCGAAGGAATTGAAGGAGGCACAGAATTACTATTTGGGAAGCTATCCCTTTCGGTTTGAAACGCCTCGCAAGGTTGCCCGGGAGATTCTTGAAGTTGAATTGTATGGACTCGGTCTTGAGAGCCTCGCCGATTATCCCCGGAGAATCTTAGGCGTCACACAGAGGGTGATCGGTTCAGCGGCTCGTCGTCATATTTTTCCAGACGTCTTCGCGGTTGTGATTGTCGGAAACGGTGAAGTCTTCCAGAAAGCGATGGAAACGGTGGGTCCTGTCGAGCTTATTGATTTCCAGACTCTCGTGACACGAGGCTAAGCGCCCAGCCAATCTCTCGCCGAAACTCCTGGCAATGGTCATCCCGGCTGGTCAGGGGAGACCTCTCCTTCTCTCATCAAGGGGTCACCCTGTCGGACCCGTCCAGGGCATTCTTTTGATCTTTGAAAGAAAACTCAGGCGGCCCAAACCCCTGCAGGACTTTTCCTCAAAGCCTGCCAGACAACGAGAAGAAGCTTCTGCGTATTGAAGGGCTTCAGGACATAGTCGTAGGCACCTGCTTCTAAAGCGTGGATCCCGTTGTCGACTGTCCCACAACCGGTCAAAACGACCACTGGAAGCGTCTTTTTGAACTCCTGGGCCAGTTTCAAGAGCTCCATCCCGTCCATTTCCGGCATCTTCATGTCAGTGATCACCAGATCGAAGTGATCGACACTCTCGAGAAGGTCTATAGCCTGTTTTCCATTGTGGGCCGTTTTCACCTCGAAGCCGGCAAACATGAGAAGGTCCCGAATGGTTTGAGCGACTCGAGGTTCGTCGTCAACGACGAGTATCCTGGCTCTTGATTTCCTGATTTTTTGCCTGCTCACCGCCTTGACGAGTATTTGGTCGACCGAGATTTGTTTGGCTTTTTTTCTCCCTTGGAGTCGTTCCATCCTCCACCTCCTTCCAAGAGCAAAGAAGCGCCTCCAAATGGAATGGCGCGATGGCAGGCATTACTGAGCAATTTTCATACCACGGTGGACATGAGCAAGACTTGACCATTAAGTCTTTGAATCTAATGGGATTCTCGATTGAGTTCCATTTTGGAATTCGACTTTTTGTGAGAATATTCATCGGATAATGACGAAAATTGTTACCAAACCGGACAACAATTGGCACCTGATGCGATCTCATTTGTGAAATGCAAATGAGGGACTGGATCCGTGAGAACAAAGAGTCCTGAAATCTTTCAAAGCCGAAAAGGGAGGAGATAAAAGGACTGGCAAAACATGAAACCGATGCGAAGGAGTGGACGTTTTGAGTTTCTGGATAGGGATTGGACCGGGGGTTTATTCCTTCCCCTCGGCAAAGAGGCCCCACTTTTTCTTCTTTGGCTTTTCGATCGGCGGCTCTTCGCCCGACAGTTTAGCAAATTCCTCAAGAAGTTCCTTCTGTCGCTTGCCCAGGCGAGTCGGCGTCTTCACGATAACTTGAATAATTTGGTCGCCCCGGCCTCCCCCTCTCAAATGTTTGGTCCCACCTCCACGTAACCGGAATACTTCCCCAGACTGTGTGCCTGGTGGGACCTCAAGGGACTCTGTCCCCTCCAGAGTTGGAATATCCAAACGGGTTCCAATGGCTGCTTGGGGAAAAGAGATGGGAATCTGGCAATAGATATCATCCCCCTCTCTTTCGAAGAACTCATGGGGCTCTGTGTGGATAATGACGTAAAGGTCGCCTGGTGGCCCGCCGCGAAAGCCCGGTTCACCCTCACCTTGAATTCTCAACCTCGAGGCCGTGTCAACCCCTCCGGGTATAGTGAGATGGATCTTTTTCTCTCTCTTGACCCTCCCTCCACCTCGGCATTCCTTACACGGATGGGTGATGAAACTTCCCTCTCCTCTGCAGTGGCTGCACGTTGTGCTGATGGTCAGAAAACCTTGAGAGTGCGTCACCTGCCCGGTTCCATGGCAGTAAGGGCACTCAGAACGTGACGTTCCGGGAGCGACTCCGGTGCCTTTACAACTCGAGCAGTTTTCGGATCTGGGAACTTCGATTTCTTTTTCGGTACCGAAAGCTGCTTCCTCGAAACTGATCGTTAGATCGTATCGAAGATCTTGTCCGGGTTGGGCATGGCTCTGCCTTCTTCGGCGTGAACCTGTTCCAAATCCGAAGAAATCCTCGAAGATGTCACTGAATGTCGAGAAAATGTCTTCAAAACCCCGAAAACCAGTAAATCCGGTACCTTTCAGGCCTTCATGACCATAGAGGTCGTAGATCTCCTTTTTCTGAGGGTCCCGCAAGACTTCATACGATTCAGCGGCCTCTTTGAATCTCTCTTCGGCCTCCCTGTCCCCGGGATTCCGGTCGGGGTGGTACTGGAGGGCCAGTTTCCGATAGGCCTTCTTGATTTCATCCTCTGTTGCGTTGCGGGAAACGCCGAGGACCTCATAATAGTCTCTTTTGGCCATGAGCAAGTATTTCTGAGAGGGTGTGGCGCGAGGTTACGATAAACGAGGTGGGCCAGCGTGAAATCTGGCCCACCGACCTTTGAATGTACCTTGAGTCCCTGCGAAAACCCTCGAAATTAGTACATCCCGCCTCCAGGAGGCATTGGCGGTGCTGGAGCCTTCTTTTCAGGTTTCTCGGCCACCACTGCCTGGGTGGTGATCATCAGGGATGCGACACTCGCAGCATTCTGTAGAGCGAGCCGAACCACCTTGGTGGGGTCGATGATTCCAGCCTTGACCAGGTCGGTATACTCTTCTTTGGCTGCGTCAAACCCGAAGGCACCCTTTTCTTGCTTGAGTTTTTCAACGACGACGGACCCTTCCAGACCGGCATTCTCCACGATGATTCGGGAAGGCTCCTCGAGGGCCTTTTTGACGATATTGATACCAATCTGGCGGTCTGGGTCCTCTGTCTTCAGCTGCTCTAAAATAGACAGACACCTGAGGTAGGCGACGCCACCACCCGGGACGATTCCCTCCTCAACGGCAGCTCTGGTAGCATTCAGTGCGTCTTCGACACGGGCCTTCTTTTCTTTCATCTCCGTCTCTGTTGCGGCACCCACGTTGATCACTGCCACACCACCAACGAGTTTGGCCAGCCTCTCCTGGAGCTTTTCCCGATCGTAGTCTGAAGTTGTCTCCTCGATCTGAGTCCGGATCTGTTTGACCCGACCTTCCAGAGCTGATTTTTCTCCCCGTCCCTCAACGATCGTGGTGTTTTCCTTGTCGATGCTGATGCGCTTGGCCTGTCCAAGATCGTTCGCCGTGATGTTCTCAAGTTTAACGCCAATGTCCTCGGAGATCACTTGGCCGCCGGTCAGAATGGCGATGTCTTCCAGCATTGCTTTCCTTCGGTCTCCGAAACCAGGGGCTTTGACCGCTGCACACCTGAGGGTGCCACGGATTTTGTTCACCACGAGTGTGGCCAGGGCCTCGCCCTCTACATCTTCGGCAATAAGCAGGAGGGGCTTTCCGGATTTGGCGATCTGTTCGAGAACGGGCAAGAGATCTTTCATGTTGCTGATCTTTTTCTCATGAAGCAGAAGGTATGCATCCTCCAATTCGGCCACCATCTTTTCCGGATCTGTAACAAAGTATGGGGAGAGATAGCCCCGATCGAACTGCATTCCCTCGACAATGTCTAGGGTCGTCTCCATGCCCTTAGCCTCTTCGACCGTAATGACCCCTTCTTTTCCGACCTTGTTCATGGCCTCGGCAATGACATTTCCGATCGTTTCGTCATTATTGGCTGAGATCGTGCCAACTTGACTGATCTCCTTCTGCTCTTTGGTGGGTTTGCTCAGTTTCCTGAGCTCGTTGATGACTTCATCAACGGCCAGGTCTATTCCGCGTTTCACATCCATTGGGTTAGCCCCTGCGGCGACAACCTTATAGCCCTCACGGTAGATCGCTTGGGCCAAAACAGTCGCTGTCGTGGTCCCGTCACCGGCTGTGTCACTGGTCTTGCTGGCGACCTCCTTGACCATCTGGGCCCCCATATTCTCGAACTTGTCTTCCAGTTCGACCTCTTTGGCCACCGTTACGCCGTCCTTCGTCACCGTCGGGGACCCGAAGGACTTCTCTAGAATCACATTCCTCCCCTTGGGGCCGAGGGTCGCCTTGACCGCATCAGTCAGGATGTTCACTCCTTTAAGGATTTTGGTCCTTGCGTCTTGGTCGAATTTCAATTCTTTTGCTGCCATTGTCAATCCTCCATTTCAATACAAAGATTTCCATTACTTCTCAATCACACCAAGGATGTCGTCTTCCCTCATGATAAGGTGTTCTTCCCCCTCGATCTTTATGTCAGTTCCAGCATACTTTCCAAAGAGAATCCGATCTCCCTTCTTGACGTCGAGGGGCTGCACCTTACCGTCCTCTCTGACTTTTCCCTTGCCCACGGCGATGACCTTTCCCTCGATGGGCTTTTCCTTAGCCGTATCGGGAATAATGATGCCGCCTTTGGTCTTTTCCTCCTCTTCGACCCTCTTCACAATGACACGATCTTGCAAAGGCCTGATTTTCATCATGATCTCCTTTCTTATAATTTGATTTCAAGTCGTTTCTCGGGTAGCTGAATCGTCCAAAAACTAATCATGGCCATGGCAGTTGTCAAGTTGTCCTGGTCACAAGTCCTTGTACCCGGCCTTCTTGTAATTATCCAGGGCCCTCGTCTTCAAATCTTCCCGCTTGGTTTTCTCCGCCTCTTTGTCTGCCAATTCGGCTGCGTGGCTGTAAAGGCCCTTTTTTTCGTAATCTCGAATCTGGTTTTCCACAGGGGTGCGTTTCTCGCTTCCCATTCGGAAGCTGGAGACCGAGAACACACGTGTCACCGGGGCGTGACAGTGGGGACACCTCTTCAGGGGATCCTCATTGATGCGCTGAATTGCCTCGACTCCCGTCTGGCATCTGCGGCAGCCCCTCTCGCCATTGATAACCCTGTATTCGTATATAGGCATGAGGAATGGAGCGTTAATGGAGCCGAGCGTCCAATATCTCCTGCTGGACGGAAAACTAATCACCCTTCCCGGTTTTGTCAAGGAGACAGCGTCTGGTGTTTTCGGACTTTTTGGAATCAGATTCTTACACTTATCTCAATTCGTGCAGGCGCATGAAGCCCGTTTCCATCTCTCCCGGAGCACACGGAGATCTCTGAGTTTCGCCCCGAATCGCTGAGAGGGCGATTCAGATCAAAAGCGTCCACGCTTCGCATGTATTGATTGGGGCCCCCCACGCGATTCGTTGTGAAATCTGTTCGAGCGCATTTGACAGGCCTAGCCAAGATATAATATAGCAAGGTAGATCAATTCCTCGACTCTCGAGATCTGCGATTGATGCTCAAGATTTTCATCCTTTTCGTCCTTCTCGTTCTTTCCGGTTTTTTCTCAGGTTCTGAGACTGCTTTTTTCAGCCTGGGCCATGGGAAACTGCGAGGATTTGCCAAGAGTCGGACACCGAAAAAGAAGCTCGTTGCGAGGATGATGGAGAATCCCGTTCGCCTGCTGGCCACCCTCCTCCTCGGTAACACTTTTGTCAACATCGCCGCCGCGAGTCTCGGACAGAACATTATTTCGAGTTTTCTGAGCGAGAGAGGGGCCATTGTCCTGGCTACTCTGGCCATGACCCTTCTGATTCTCGTTTTTGGAGAGATCACTCCAAAGACGCTCTCCGTGCACAGGTCTGAGAATGTTGCCCTCTGGGTTGGAAGGCCGTTGGATATCTTCTCATCAGCCATTGGCCCAATCCGTCGGTTGTTACGGCGGATAACCGAAATCCTGTTGGCCCTTTTCGGGGTGAGGACAATCGATCGGGGTGAGGGTCCGTCTGAGGAAGAACTCAGGACCCTTGTCGACATCGGCTTCGACGAGGGTGTGGTCAACCGTTTGGAAAGGGAGATCATTCACAAGGTCTTCTCCTTTCATGACAAGACTGTCCAGCAGGTGATGACCCCCCGGGTCCAGGTGTTGAGTCTTCCAGTCGATACCCTGCCAGGAGAGGCCCTGAGCACGCTCAAAAATCGACGTTACTCCCGAGCCCCTGTATACGAAGGACAAGAGGAGCACATCATTGGAATCCTTCACATCAAGGATTTCGTTCATACGCCAGAGGCCGAATCACTTCGAGCTATTCTCCGCCCAGCCCAGTTTGTTCCAGAGACCCGCCGGATTGATACGCTCTTTCACGAGTTCAGGAAGAATAGACAGCACTTCGCTGTCGTCATCGATGAGTACGGGGTGTATTGCGGAGTGGTCACGATGGACGACCTTCTGGAGGAAGTCGTCGGGGAGGCTTTCGCGGCAGTCCCAAGGAAGGATCTATTCCGAAGGATTGGCCGGAGTGCGGCCTTGGTGAAAGGGGTTACGGAGCTTGAGATGTTCAACCGGAAGATGGGGACCAAACTCGTCGATCCGGAAGCCCAGAGTATCGGAGGCTATGTGATCAATCGCCTCGGAAGAATTCCAGAGGCAAAAGAACGGCTGAGGATCGGAGACCTTCAATTCGAGATCGTCAAAGCTGAGCCTAACCGCATCGTCAGAATGCTTGCCAAGAGAATTCCGAAAAAAAGGTTCTCGGTGAGGCAATGACCTATCTGATTTTCATCATGGTTTGCCTTCTTGGCTCCGCCTTCTTCTCAGGGGCTGAAACAGCCATCGTCTCAGCCAGCAGGATCAAAATCCGTCATCTGGCCGGACAGGGTAACAAAAGGGCGGCGACAGTCCAGCAGTTTCTGGCCAGGCCGGAGTGGATTTTGTCGGTCACCCTCGTCGGCACAAACATCTTTGTGGTTCTCGGTTCGATCCTCGCAGCGACCTTTACGATTTCGCTTGTTCGGCAGCAAGAGGAACTCGGCATGGCGGTTGCGACGATTGTCATGACCCCCATCATGCTCATCATTGGAGAAACCCTCCCCAAGGCTTTCTTCTACCAGCATGCCAATTGGATCGTTCTGAGAATTGCCCCAGTGTTACAGGTCTTTTCCATTCTTTTCTATCCCGTTGTTCAGATCTGCTCGCTTCCAGCGAAGGTGCTTGTTCGGATCATCGGTGATCGTGACAAAGTGAAAAACCCCTTTGTCACCCGCCAGGAACTCAAATTGCTGATCATGGGCGCCCATAGCGAGCTCAATGTCCACGAACAAGAGATGATTGGGCACTTGTTCAAGTTCAGCGAGATCGTGGCGAGGTCTATCATGGTCCCCCTCGAGAGGGTTGTGGTTACGGACGTGCGAGGAACCGTAGCCGATGCGATGAGGCTCATCAGAGAAAGCGGTCACTCTCGGCTTCCCCTTTACGAGGGACGGATTGACAATATCGTTGGATACGTTGCGGTTCAGGATGTTGTCGGCGTGGATTCTAGTCTGCCCCTCTACCGAGTCAGACGTTCGGTGATTTTCGTTCCAGAGAACAAGAGCATTTCCGGTCTTCTCGTTCATCTGAAACAGGTTGGACAGCACATGGCCATCGTCGTCACCAAGCATCGGCGGGTATCCGGACTGGTGACGCTTGAGGATATTGTAGAGGAGATCGTCGGGGAGATTGAGGATGAATACGATGCTCCTCCGACCCGGGAATAGCAAATGGGGCATGTATTTTCTGCAAACGCCCTGCTTAGATCCCCTTGCTCAAAGGCTCGGCATACCCAGTCAATTCTACATACCCGACTCCGGAAACAGGCTCTCCTTTGTACATGCCATGGACTCTGACGCTCCCCTCCCAGTAGACGACTCGGCTAGACTCTTGGGTGAGGAGTTCCTGATCGGAAACGGCCGGAGTCACCGTCAGTTCGATGCCTGAGTGGGGAACGCGGATTCTCCATCGGGCAGGGTAGCGGGCCCCCGTCTTTCTGCTTTGCCAATCCGCCAAAACCTGGACGCCGAAATCTTCCAGGCGAAGGTGTCGGGATGTGCCGTCGGGGAAAGTCAGGGTTCCGCTGGAGTGGGGATCAGGTTCTCCGTCCTTGTGTCGAATCACATAGATCATTAAATCCGAGTCGTTTTCCAGCTGAATGCTGAACCAATCCCACCCGACCTGATAATCCCGCAGTTGGTTTGATCCAAATTCATGGTCCATCCAACTGAGGCCCTCCACCTGGAAAGTTTTCCCTTTCACGGTCACTTCACCCTGGGTCTTCATCCGGGTAATGGAATAGTAGTAAGAGGCATACCCCTCACCTTCGGCTTTCTGGCTGACGCCGTCTATGCCGTTTACGACCGGGGGCTTCGAGGGTGACAATCGAAACCGAATGGCCATGGTGGGATCTCGTGCCTTAAGCAGGTGGTCCTCCCCCTCTCCTCTGAGAGACCAGTCCTCCACCCAAACGTGCAACCGGTCTGTCGCGGCTCCCGCTTGTCCAAGGGCCCCCCGGCTGATTCTCTCTCGATAGACGAAAGTCTTTCTGTCTTCGTCCGTTAGGGCAAAATGGGCAAAATAAACCGTATTGAGTGTCCACCGCGATTGCTCGGTTCCCTGTCGTCTGAGGGCGGTTCTGAAAAATGTGAGTTGGTAGCCAAAAGATCTTCCATCTCGTGACTTGACGTGGCCCGTGTAGTACCACCACTCGGTTTGGTAATCAGGATGGGAATAATGGTCCTGGGGAAAAGCCATCGTTCTGCCCGGCAGAGCTTTTTGAAATTCCTGTGCAGTGGCAGGTACGGCGGCCAAATAAGCAAGGCACAGGGATAGGAACCACAGTCGCTTTCTTTCCATTCCCATCACTCCATTTTCACCGCTTCGGCCACCTGTTTTTTGGCCGCCATTTGGGCTGGGATGAGGCCGGCAAGAAAAGCTGCAATGACGACGAGCACAATGGATTGCATAAACACAGACGGAACGGGAAAGAACTGGATGGTCCATCCAAAAGACTGCCGGTTGATCACATAGATCAGAACCATGGAAAGGAGGATGCCACTTCCCGAACCGAGGAAAAAACTGAAAATTCCCATGAGCTGGGCCTCTAGAAGCGTCATTTTTTGGATCTGTCTTTTGAAGGTCCCGATCGCTCGCAGAATCCCGAAGTCCCTTTCCCGCTCGATGACCAGAGCCAGCATGGAATTCACGATTCCGAGAATCGCCACGACAAAGGCGATCACTTTCAAGGCGTGGGCAATTGCAAAGGTCTGGTCGAAGATCTGGAGGATCTCGTCTCTCAATTCTCTGTTCGAAACAGCCAAGATTTCGTATTTGCCAGAAAAACGGTTCGCCAGATCCGCTCTGAACGCCTCGAGACGCGAGGAATCTCTCAAAAAGAGGGCCACTCGATTGATCTTTGAATCGTTCCAGATTTCTCGATAAATGTCGAGATCGATGATGATCATTCCGTTTTCGGTAGTGTAATCATAGAATGTTCCTGCAATTCTGAATGCCTTTGGACCCCGTGGCGTCTGGAGAAGGAGTTTCGCCCCTTCCTCGACCTCAAACTTCAGTGAGAACGTTTCCGAGATGATCAGTTCTCCGTGTTTGGTGACCCTTTCGATGATTTCGGTCTGGTCTCCCCGAACGAAGTTGAGACGATTTTGACGAAGCAGGACGGGCGTTCGTGCTGCCCAGAGGAGGACGGGTCTTCCCTCATATTCCATCTCAGACACGCGGATGAGGTCCGTCGCCTTTGCATCTGGGTGTTTCTTCGAATAGTCGATGACCTCCTGAGGCAGGAGCGCGTCCCAACCAGAGACAGCAAAGCTGGCCGGGGTGATAAGGATGTCAGCAGTGATTGCCTGTCCGACCCAGATTTCCACCGTCTTTCTGAAACTGAGGATCATGATAGAGATGCTAATCAGCATGGCCAGTGCCGTCATCAAGGCGGCAATGGTGATAGCCGTCCGGGTGAGGGAGTCCTGAAGATAGTGGCTCGCCAATCTGCCCTCGGTACCGAAAAACCTTCCCACGGCAGGTCCGAAAAGAGCATTTAGCCAGCGAGTACTCGCCGGCGTGATGAGGGAGAATCCAACGAGAATAAAGAAGGCCGCAGCGAAGCCCAAGATAGGCTTGCCCAGCAAGGGCTTCTGGAGAGCACAGATGAGCGCCAAAAAGAGGGCCGCAAGCCCTCCAAGGAGGAGCTTTCCCGTATGGAATGCCACCTTCCGCTCAAGATGGTTGACAGACAGAGCCTCCCTTGGCCTGGTTCTCGACGCCTCCCGGGCGGGTCCCGCCGCAGAGACAACGGAAACGAATACGGAAATCACGGTTCCCAGAATCAGCGTAGATGCCGAGATGGTGAGATGTTCTGTCTTCACGAGAATATAGAGCGCCGTGACCGTGCTTGAAACGGAGGCGAGTGTGAACTTGGCCATGACTAAGCCTATCCCGATCCCCAAGAGGGCCCCAAGAAAACCCAGCATGGCGGCCTCCGCCAGGAATAGGAGGAGAACTGTTCTTTCCGAGACACCGAGGCTCCTCAAAATCCCGATCTCCCGCCGCCTCCGAATCACAGAAATCGACATGGAATTGCAGATCAGAAACATTCCGACAAAGAGGGAGACGAAACTGAGTGCCGTTAAATTCAGCCTGAATGCTCCAATCATGTTTTCGACCTGAGTGTTGCGAGTCTGGGGTCGACGAACAACCAGCTGCGGTGGAAGAGTCTCTCTCAAGCTCCGGAGAACCATATCTGGAGAAATCTCAGGGGCCAGGATCAGATCGATGCGGTCGAGAAGACCTACCTTGCCAAAGGCCTCTTGAGCATGGGCGATGTCGAGGATGGCGAAATTTCCTCCGAGGGCTCTGGCTGGGCCCTCTTCGTCCATGATTCCTCTCACGGTGAAAGCAACCTCTTTTGAACCGATGAGGAGTTTGAGTCGAGAACCTATGGCGAGTCGAAATTTGGTGGCGAATGTTTTTGTAATTGCGATGGCGCTGGGCTCAAGGAGGAATTTGAGGATGTTATCGACATCCCCCTTTTCCTCGAATTGATAGGACCGAAACTTCCGATCGCTGAAAATGTCGATCCCGAGAATCAGGAGGGGTTCATTGATGGGCTGCGCGGACTGAGCAATGTATTGGACCACTGGGGCTGCGACAGAAATGCCCTCCAGCCTGTTGATCTGAACAAAGAGATTTTCGTCAAAGCCATTCCTCTGGGAAACGATCTCAAGATGGGTCCTTCCGGCAACGTGATCGATCGTGCTCCGAAAGGCATCTAAGGCACTATGGATGGACGTTCGAATACTGATGAAAACAGCAACGCCTAAAGCGATGCCGACAATCGTGAGAACGGATTTCCATTTCTCCAGGTAGAAATGCCGTATCGAGATAAGACGGAAAAGACGGATCAATCGGTGGCCTCTCCTTCCTCAGAGAGTTGTCCGTCTCTGAGCATCAGTTCTCGATCGGCGAACTCGGTGACTTCACTGCTGTGAGTGGCCATGATAATGGTTTTACTCAACTCAGACCTCAGGCGAGAGAGAAGCTCAAGAATCTTCCGTCCAGTTTTGGAATCGAGGTTGCCAGTCGGTTCATCGGCGAGAATGATGTCTGGATCATTGATCAGGGCCCGAGCGATGGCCACCCGCTGCATCTCTCCTCCGGAAATCTCTTGGGCGTGATGGTACTGGCGTTCCAAAAGCCCGACCATCCGAAGAAGTTCTATGGCCCGCTCGTTAGCCTCCTTCGCGGGCTTTCCCTTGATCATGAAGGGAAGCGCTACATTTTCTCGGACATCCAGGATCGGGACTAAGTTAAAAAACTGGAAAATAATCCCCACACGATCTCTCCTGAAGCGAGTCAGTTGGGCATCATCCATCTCGTTCAGATTCATCTGGTCAATGGTGATTTTTCCCTTTGTGGGAACATCCAGACCTCCAAGAAGGTTTATGAGCGTGCTTTTGCCGCAGCCACTCGGCCCTCGAATGACGAGGAATTGTCCCCTTGGGACCTCGAGATTTACTCCGTTCAGGGCGATGACCCTCTGGTTGCCTTCATGATAGATTTTTGCCACATCAATGAGTCTTATGATCGTGTCCATCGGATTCGATTATGGGTCCGTACGGACCCGACTGGCTGCAGAGATTTGGGCAAGGCTCTTTTCGAAAAATTACTATGACCGCCATGCGCTGTCAAATAGATTCTATCGGGAAAAACCCTCGGCTAGGGGGGAGGGAAATGGCCTCTTTGGACCGTCTCGGTTTGTGAACATTTGCCGGCGAAATGTTTACCCCTCCCGGCCCTTCGGAGAGCGAGGAGGGGTGGCTCAATCCAGTGATCGCGGTCGGATGGTTATCGGATCATCCGGCCTCGACGGGGCGAGTTTCTGGTCGGACCGGAAACTTCAGCTTTTTGATCGCTCTTTCCTCAATCTGCCGAACTCGTTCTCGAGATATGCCGAATCGCTTGCCAATCTCTTCGAGTGTGTAGCTCGATGGTAATCCGATGCCGAACCTGAGTCGCAGAATTTCTTCTTCCCTTGGGTTCAAGAGAGAAAGGAGGTCTTTGGTTTTCTTTGCCACGTCCATGTTTTCGATGAGATCATCATTAAGGGTCACACTTTCTTCACTCCCAATCAAATCCTGCAGTTGACTTCCGTCTTCCCCTACCGGAGTCTCCAGGGAAACCGGTTCATGGATCAGATACATGACCTTTATCACATTGCTGAGGGGAAGCCCTGCCTTCTCGGCAATCTCCTCCGGCAATGGCTCTCTTCCCAAATCCCTGATCAGTTGATGAAAGGCTTTGATGATCTTGCTCCTCGTTTCCAGAAGATGATTGGGGATACGGATGGTTCGAGATTTGTCGGCCAGGGCTCTGGTAATTGCCTGTCTAATCCACCAGGAGGCATAGGTACTGAATTTGAATCCTTTCCTGTAATCGTATTTTGTGACGGCCTTCATCAAACCCATATTCCCTTCCTGAATGAGATCGAGGAAAGATAGACCGCGATTGATATAAGTCTTCGCAATACTGACGACGAGCCTCAAATTAGATTGGATCATCTCGGCCTTTGCTCTCTTTACATGGGCCTCTGTTCTCCTTAATTCCCTGAGGAGTTGCCTGAGCCGATCTGGATTCTGCTTGTGAGATCTGGCCTTTCTGAAGAGTTTCCGGACGAGCTTTTGGACGGAGAGATCAACAGGTCCGGTTCTCCGATGACCCGCTTCACCCTTCCGAGTTCGAGGATGGGGTCGGTCCAGGGCGATTTCTCGCTGCCGCAGAAGCTTCTGAATTTTCCGCTCCCCCTCCTGAATCTTTCTCGCCAATTCAATCTCTCTTTCCCTGCTGAGGAGCGGAATATTATTCATCTCTCTGAGGTAGATGCTAGCGATGTTTTCATCGTGGTCATTCAGAACGGCCTCATCTTCGTCGTCTTCCTGAGCCTCCTCCGAGTCAAAAAGAGTCTCGTCTGAGTCCGCCTCTGCCGTCGCGGTGTCACTTTGAGCGATCATTGCGATCACGAGTTCTTCTGACTCTTCGGTTTCATTGGCAGAGGGACGCCCGGTATTTTCAAAAGTCTTATCCTCAACGAATTGTGTATATGCGAAGAAATTTTGTCTTGGTTTTATATGTGGTGACATCACATCAACCCCCCTTTCAGTGCTAGTATATCAACATTCACGTTAATGTCAAGTTTGTTTTTTATCCTTTCTGTCGCAATTTTGAATAAATCTTCTATCTATTTGATATTCCAAGAGTATTTTCTAATATCCTTTTCCACTGCCTTCACTTTTTCCGAAATTGCCTGTACCCCACAGACGGTTCAACGCCCAGAGCTCTCCCGTCGCCTAGGGCTGTCGAACCCAGAGGCATCAAAAACCATTCAAGCCAAAGGGTCAGGAAGCATTGAAAACATGAAGCGGCCTGAAGTCGAAAAAAGGAACCCATCAATCTGAAACTTGACAAGGGCGATCTGCCCTGGCATGATAGAAGGCGGCCTGGAGCGATTCACCGCATAGAATGCGTTCTTCAGCACCGTTGCTCTGGGAGCCTCAGAGATGCTCTACTTTCTTTCACACTCAGCTCCAACCGACTATCCTCGACTCCAAATGAAGAAGGGCTCTCCCATGTGCAAGGTGCTCGCTGATTCTCTGGACGAGCTCATCCATTGGGGGAGGCGACATGGACTTCGGACGATCCATATCAGCCGGAGCGGGAAACCCCATTATGACCTTTGGGGGCGCCGCCTTCTTCTCTGTCCTGATTCGAATGAGATGAGGAGGCACAGAAAAATCTATCGTTTCAATTTTGGGAGGGGACGGTCGGTTTGATTCGAACCTCTGAGGGCCTGTTTTCATAAAACCATATTTTTCTTCCGCTCTGTGACGGGCAGCACTGGGGTTTCAGGGATCGAGAATTCCATATCATTCGAGGATACTCTAAGGACTTCATTTCATGGCAAATTGGAAATCGTCTTTCGGTCTCTCCTTTTTTGGCGTGCTGATTCTGACCTCTTTTGCCATTGCCCAGGGACCAGCGAAAGGCGTGACTGATTCGGCAATTACGATGGGTATCCTCTGCCCTCTATCAGGACCTCGTGCCTCGGCGGGCGGGAGTTTTCTGGAGGGACTTCAGACATATGTCAGACACGTCAACGATATCGGTGGGGTTCATGAGAGAGCCATCGTTTTGCAAACCCGGGATGACGGTGGGGATCCAGACCTAGGCGTGGCTGCAGTCGATGGGATGGTTTCGGCTGATGGGGTATTTGGTATTGTCTCTGCTTCGGAGATCCAGACCACTCAGGCGCTCCTTGAACGATGGGTCCCGGCCGAGAACATCCCCCTTCTGGCCTTTGGGGCCCCCTTCAAATCGCTTCTCTCGGGATCAGGGAGTAACGTCTTTGTTTTCGGGATGCCCCACGGAGATCAGGTGATTCTCGCGATCGAGTATCTCCTGAAAAGGAACCCTGGGCTGAATCCTAGGTTGGGACTGATCTCTCAGGCGAGTGTTCTCGGGAAAGAGGTGGATGAGGGATTTCACCGGGCTAGCAAACGATACGGACTCGAAGTTGTCGGGGAAGCACATTACGGATCGGATACGTCCGACTTCACTCCTATTGTCGATGGCCTGCGTTCAGCTCAGGTAGATCATGTCGTCCTTGGAGCCACGAGTCGGGAGGCACTGGAAATCATACGAGAGGCGAGTGAGATAGGGTGGTTTCCTTGGTTTTTTGGAACCTCGTCGACGGCCGATCCAGAGATGATGGCTCAGGCAGGCGAAGGGATAGACAACTACTTCGTGGTAGATTACCTCGGTAAACCTTGGGAGAGATCCCCCGGGGTCACCCTCATGGTCGGGAGTACGCAGAAATACTATCCGAAGAAGAACACGAGCACCCTCCATCGACAGCATGTTCTTGGGTATGTTGGTGGACTCCTCATTGGGGAGGCTCTGCGAAATGCGGGGAGAGACCTGACCCGGCAAGCCTTCATCGATACCTTAAGGCGGATTCAGAATCTCAACACCCATGGGCTGGCAGGTCCGATCGATTACGAGGCTGAATTTCATCTGTTAGGGTCCCAGGCCCGGATATTTCGCTTCGACCGGATGTCCCAGCGTTTTCGCCCTCTGACAGCGTGGAGTCGACCTGTCGTTCGGCCGTGGCAGTGATTGCGGAGTCTCTCTGTTTCTAGAGCGGGTTTGAGAAATTGGTGAAGTCTGCCATGAAATAGACCCAGTGAAGCGCAGGCCTTGACCTCATGGCAGGAGGCCAATCTCGAATAGACCGTTGTATTGTCAGCGATCGTATCCTATTGTTGACGGATCGGAGGGTAGAGGGTGTTTGGTTTGGGCATTGTCGAGATCATTGTCATTGGGGTCATCGTTTTGCTTATTTTCGGGGCCAAGAGACTTCCAGAAATCGGCCAGGGACTGGGGAAAACGGTCAAAGAAATCAGAAATATATCGAAAGATGGCAAAAAAGACGAAAAAAAAGAGGAATCGTCGGAGAGTGGTCCACCTCAGCGTCCTGGACAAGATAATCAGGCAAAATCGGCGAGTCTGAAAGAGGAAATCGAAAACCTTCCGGGCGTTGAAGAAATCAAAACTGTCCGCGAAACGGCCTCGCAGGTTCGCAAATGGTGGCGGGTTCTGAAGCGCTGAGTTCAGCGGACCTTGGTCAGGCGTTCGTAAGCTTCCTGTATGGTCACGAACTTTTTGTGGGCGAGTTTTTGAAACTCCTTTCCCAAGTGGCTCACTTTGTCCGGATGGTACTTGGCTGCCGCAATGCGATAGGCCTCCCTGATCTCCTCCTTGGTCGCCCCTCGCCGAATCCCGAGGACCTTATAGGGGTCTCCCACGGTGCCACCGTAGTCATCGTCCGGCTTTGTTGATGATCTGGAGTACTCCCGTGAGGTCCCCTCGTCGTGCCTCTTTTTTCCGCTTCGGAAAGTGCCAAAACGGTTGAAAAAAGGAATGGATCGACCTGACAGAAACAAAATGAGCAGGCAAATCAGGACGAGGTCATCGATCCAGCCCGGACCGACCAAGAGATCCGGGACAAGATCAAGAGGACTCAGGAGGTAAATGGCCACGAGGATGAGTGGGAGCATTTTCTTGAATAATGGCCACATCGTCTCCGACCGTACCCTTCGAGTCATCTGGTACGCTCAGGATACCTCAATCAGGTGGGCCCTTCAAGGGTGGAAAATGGCTGGGGCCTCCGGACTTTTTTGAGCTATCGTGAAGGTCGGCTATCTCCGTGTCCCTCAACGACACTGGAGAAGCGGTGGAGTTTCTTCTAGGCTGGCATGCTGTGTCAATAATTTGGCAGTCTGTGTCGTTTGCTTGTCGTTTCATGCACGGAAAAAGTCACCGGTGGAGGACCACTCGCATCGTCACGAGCAAGTCGAGTCGGTCCTGATAGCCATATCTCTGTTCACCAAACGCTTCAGTGTCTAGGCGAGAGCTTGCACACGGACCAGAAAGATTCATTCCCTCTCAGATGGAGAATTGGTACTCTTTTTGCCTTTTCTTCTGACGAACAGCAATACGCGAGAGAGGAGAGTGAGATGGTCCGCTCTGTTATGACCATTGAGCAACTCGCAGATTATTTGCAGATTGGCAAGAGATCCTTGTATAAGCTCGCCAGGGAAGGGAAAATACCTGCGAAAAAGATCCTTAACAAATGGCGGTTCGAACGCCATCAGATTGATGCGTGGATCCGTCAGGAAGGTGATCCCAAAACCTAAGGCATCAGATTGGGTTTTAGGCTGAGGTGGAAGGGGAGGCAGAGAACTCAGGAGATACGGATGAAAGTCCCTATAATTACAAGGAAAGATGCTTTGACAGGCGGGAAGAATTCTGATAAGTGTAAGGGGACCCGATAGAGTTTCGCATAGTGGAAAAATCCAGCTATAAGATCAAAAAGAGGATTGGCAGCGGCGGGATGTCAACAGTATATCTCGCCCATGACACCCGCTTGGACCGCGACGTGGCCGTGAAGGTTCTGAGGATTGATCCACGGCTTGGGCTCGAAGAAGCGGGGAGAAAAGAAATCATCCTCAGATTCCAGCAGGAGGCCAAAGCGGCAGCCCGGTTGAATCACGCCAACATCGTCTCCATCTACCACGTGGGACAGCAGGGGGAACAGTACTATATCATCATGGAATACCTCGCGGGCTCCTCGCTCGGCGACCTTCTCAAGACCCGAGAGCGGTATGATATCGATACGATTCTCAACTGGCTCTATCAGGTCTGTGATGGTCTCCACTTCGCCCATGAGCATGGGGTTATTCATCGAGATGTCAAACCTGACAATCTGATTCTCCTGAACAATGGCACGGTGAAAATTACCGATTTTGGAATCGCCAGGCTTGAAAAATCCGACATGGTGAAGACGAGAGACCAGACTTTTATGGGGACCATCTACTACTGTTCACCAGAGCAACTCAGGGAGTTCAAAAACATCGACCGAAGAACCGACATTTTCTCTGTCGGGGTTGTTCTTTATCAGCTTTTGACTGGGGCTCTACCGTTTCACGAGGAATCTATTGCAGAAACCATAAACCAAATCATCTATGGAGAACCTGTCCTTCCCCGGAAGATTGCCCCTGACATTCCGATGAAACTGGAAGGAATTGTCCTGAAGTGCCTTGCCAAGGACCCCGCTCACCGTTTCCAAACAGCTCGAGAACTCAAGGATGCCCTGTTGCAGTCGGCCGCAGCCGATGGGGAACGGGAGAGACCGAGGAGGGAGCGTCCCTACAGTCCAACGCAGAGAAGCCAGATGCCCGTTTTTTTCAGATTGTCAATGACCGTGGGACTTATCCTGATGGTTGCGGCGTTTCTCTTTGGCTATTTCATCATTGAATCACAGAAGAAGATTCTTCAGAAGGATGCGGCGATTCGAGGTCGTCATATTGCTTACATGTTCTCCCTTCTTGTGAACGATGCCGCAATCGGCAACAACCAAGGACTCCTCGAACGGTACATCGAAGAGATCGGGAGGGATGCTCATCTTGTTTTTATTGAGATGATGCGGAGCAATCAGGTGGTGGTGGGTTACCACGCGAAGCAGATCACAGCAGAAGAGGATATCTTGATGATTTCTTATCCCCTGTCGGGGGATGACCCGGAAGGACAAAACCTGAAGATTGGATTCTCCAAGGCCGCCATGAACCGCAGGGTGAGGCAGGTCAAAAGGGGTGTCGGATTTGCGCTCGCAGGAATCATTACCTATCTGATTGTCGTGCTTGTGCTGGTTCGAATTCGATCGCCAAGGGGAGATCAGTCTCTGTAGAAGCGCCCAATGGATACCCATCGGTTCCCGAATGATGGGTAAGTTAGCCCCGATTGTTGAGGTATTCACTCAACATGTGGATATGCCGTGGAGCTGTGTCCTCGAACCTGACACCAACGTCATAACTCTCATCCGCTCTCAAGTGACAATAGATCACTCGAGCTTTGGATCTAAAATCGTTCTCACCGATCTTGAGGGAAACTTCGAGGCTCTCGTCCCGCTCAATCGGGAACTCCGTTTTTATCTTCATGCCGCCCATGCTGATGTTAACGGTTTCAGAGACTTCTTCGATGTGAAAGCTCTTGTAGGCAACAAGATGGGTGAGTTCCAGGCGCTTGTGTTTTCTCCGTTCTTTTTCAAGAGCTTTGTTCATGCGCTTTTGACCCCCTTGATCGCTGGGTTTTTTCGAGGTATAGCCTGATAATGTCCCTATTGCGGCCAGAGATCCTCTCGAACCTGATTCCTGAGCGGAACCTTCCAGATTTCTCTTTTTTCGTGTAAATGACCCTCCCGAGGGCATTGATCTGACACTCGCCGATGATAATAGCCACTTGAACGTATTCGTCCATGTCTAGAGGGCTGGATGTCTCGATGCCGATTCCTTCCAGGGACAGGTCGAGGGGCCTCGCTGATTTGTTTCCCAGACGATCCCTGTACAGAAAGATCAGTATAGGATCCCTTATGCGGCGGGATTTTCTTCTGTCTCTCCGCTTTGACACGCTGCTTTCCACATCCGGGTTTTCTGCAGAAAGGACAACGGGTTCTTTTTTCTTCCCATAAGCGTAAGATTCGGCCACCTTCTGAATCCTCGGGTCTCGGTGAGGAGAATTCAGCCGTTTTCGGCACGGAATTGGTCCGCTATTACCCAGTGAGCCCCTTTACTCATCGGGCATCATCACGTCGACAAACGATTTTGACCTGGGACGTGATTGGCCAGGTTTTTTAGAGCAAGGTGTATGCCAGTTCGTTTCGATTTGGTCGCATCGACTCCTGCCGAAGGGCGGAAAGCCTCTGAAGGGGGCAGAAATTGTGTGCAGAGAGGGGTGGGGGAACGTCCTTTGTTGATTGTTGAATATGACCGAGAGGGTGATTCAAGGCAAGCCGTGGCCGATTTTACTGTCGGAATCGATGTGCGAACCTCGAAGGGATCCCCAAGTCGGTAAACCATCTCCAGAAGATGGGAGAAAATGTCATGCTCGAAGGCATCAAGAAGACGGTGCAGGCGAGTATGGGAGCGGTGGTCCTAACACGGGAGCGGGTCCGTAAGATCCTAGATAGACTCGTCGCGGAAGGAAAGCTTTCCACCGAGGAAGCGGAACGCTTCGCCGATCAATGGATCAGGAATAGCAAAACGGAATTGAAGAGCCTACCGGACGAGATCGTGTCTCTCATGCAGAAGGGTCTGAAGAGCCTCGATTGAGTGAACAAAAAGGATTCTGAAGCTCTCGAGAAAAGGGTCAGCGCTCTCGGAAAAAGGCTGAAAAAAGGGCAAAAAAACCAGACGAAGAGAACGAAAAAGACGATGTAATTCTCGCTTCAAGCGGGTTCTCCGGCGAAATGCTCATGCCGGATTCTTAATTTGTCGCGTTGCAATGGCTACCGGACTCCGTGGATGGGAAAGACCTCTTTTTTTATGAATTTGACGGCCTTCCGAGCCCGGACTCTCGCCTTTTCTTTCTCCGTTCCTGTGGTGGGGTGGGGCCCATCTCGGAGACTACCAACCTCATGCTCGGGTCCAAACATCATACCACCGACGAGTCCAGCAAATTCATCCTCTGGCTCGACATCGTTGAGAATTGACCACGCAAGGGTCCAACATCTGGCGGTTCGGTAGATATCGTATCCGCCGCCTCCAAGGGCAAGAATTCTTTTACCTAGCATCTTGAGGATCGTCACGGCTTCCTGATAGGCATTGTTTGTCAATCTGAGATGAGTCAGGGGATCGGAAATCTGCGTGTCGGCTCCCACTTCTGCGATAAGGAGATCAGGGTGGAATGCCTCAACCAAGGGGGGGACAATCTCTCGGAAAGCCTCAAGGTAGACCTCATCATCCGTTTGTGCATCCAGCGGGATATTTACGGTAAAGCCACGCCCCTTTCCCTCTCCGATCTCATTCTCACTTCCTGTCCCTGGGTAGAGTGTCTCCCCACTTTCGTGGAGGGAGATCATGAGAAGCCGGTCATCTGAATAAAAGGCCTCTTGGACGCCGTTGCAATGATGGGCGTCGATATCGACAAAGGCCAGTCTGAGTCCTCGATTGAGAAGGTCGAGGGCGGTGACCGCCACATCGTTGATATAGCAGAATCCCTCGGCCCGGTCTCTTCGGGCGTGGTGAAATCCGCCGAGAGGATTGAAGGCGACGTCGATCTCCTCCGTCGCGATGAGATCGGCGCCGAGAAAGGTGCCACCGGCTGTCATGACGGACCACTCATAGATACCCGGGATAATGGGATTGTCATCGGTCCCGAGGCCGTACGAAAGCATTTCAATTGTCATCCTCCCAAGGCTAGCCTCCCTCAGAACTCGCAAGTAGTGCTCGTCATGAAATGAGATCAACGCCTTGGGATCAATTGGCGGAGCGCTAACGATCTGCATCCATGGATAGTCCAAAACACCGTAGCGCCTGCAAAGCTCATAGGTCTTGATAGCTCGCTCCGGCTTGTAGGGATGGTCGTGTCCAAAATCAAATCGGCTAAGTTCCTGAGAGTAGATGAAGAGGGATTTCAAAGAGGGTCTCTCCTCCTCCGAGCATGTTGACTGAGACGAAAACTGCCCGAGGGGTTCTTAAGCCCCGAGGTAGCCGCTTGGCCCGGTGGAATTCATGGAACTCATTCGATTGTCACTGAGGGCAGCAAGGGTGTCCTGGATTCATTATGATTCCAGGTTTCTCGGTTCGAGTCAATCACATTTCAAAATATTCTCCCAGAACCATGTTGGTGAACTCCAGATCCGCAGATCCACTATTTCCGATATTATTTTCGGATGTTCCGAATCTGGGCTGTGGATATTCGGACCCATCGAGAGGAGTTGTCCCAGAAATTCGGAGGTCAACCAGGAGTATGGGAGCACCTTCCTCAGTTGTGGCGGATTCTCTTATTCCTGAGCGGCGTCAGCGGAAGCGGTGGGGTACCCGCCGCGTGTGAGCAGGAAGGGGGAGGCTTTCCCCACCTGCGAACCGCCATAGGGTCACCGTGAGAGCGTGGGAGCGAAGGGATGGGAGAATCCACTTCGCAAATTGGATTTTTGAACAAAATCAAAATCATAGGCCAACGCTGCATTGAAGAACGGGCTAACTCCTCATCCATTGATCATTGATTTTTTCGAGGGTTTTTTGTAATAACTATCACCGCGAAAGCTCGCCTAAGGGCGATGACTTTCGAGATGAGAAAATGGAGGAGAACCGTGGTGGGAGGGTTTTCAAAGGGTCATCCTATGGGCTTTGGTCTGGATGGTCGGATGATGACTCCCGACGATCCGATCATTCCGTTCATCGAGGGTGATGGCGTTGGGCCGGAAATCTGGAGAGCTTCTGTTCGCGTTTTCGATGCGGCTGTCGCGCGGGCTTACCAGGGTCGGAGAAGAGTTGTCTGGCTCGAACTTCTCGCCGGCCAGAAGGCATTCGATACCCAGAGGACATGGCTTCCTCGAGAAACGGTTGACAAAATCAGGCGGTTCCGAGTGGCCATCAAAGGCCCTCTGACGACCCCTGTTGGCAGAGGCTTGCGGAGTCTTAATGTTGCCATCAGACAGGCACTGGATCTTTATGCCTGTATTAGACCCGTGAGGCACATTCCTGGCGTTCCCAGTCCCGTGAAGAATCCTGATTTGGTTGACATGGTGGTTTTCAGAGAGAACACAGAGGATCTCTACGCAGGCATAGAGTGGGGGGAGGGTACCGAGGAGGCAAGACGGGTCATCGATTTCCTGACTCGAGAAATGGGCCAGAAGATAAGACCCGACTCAGGAATTGGCGTGAAACCGATGAGTGCTTTCTGTTCAAAACGTTTGGTTCGAAAGGCGATCCGCTATGCGATCGACACGAAGCGGGAAAGTGTAACCCTCGTCCACAAAGGGAACATCATGAAATACACTGAGGGGGCTTTCAAGGTATGGGGTTATGAGGTCGCGAAAGACGAATTCCCTGAGCAAACGATAACAGAAGAACGGATTCTCGAAGGATCTGGAGAGGATCGGCCCAGGGGAGAGGTCGTTATTAAAGACAGGATCGCCGATGCCATGTTTCAACAGGTTCTCCTGAGGCCGGAGGAATACTCGGTGCTGGCCATGCCGAATTTGAACGGCGACTACTTGTCAGACGCCCTCGCTGCGCAAGTCGGCGGCATCGGTATGGCCCCGGGCGGTAACGTGGGCGACAAACACGCGGTTTTTGAGGCAACCCACGGAACAGCCCCGAAGTATGCGGGTCAGGACGTGGTCAATCCGGGATCCCTCATTCTCTCTGGTGCCATGATGTTCGAGTATCTCGGTTGGGATGAGGCAGCTCACATCATTCAGAAGGCCCTGGAGAGGACCGTCCGAGAGAAGGTGGTGACTTATGATCTCGCCCGTCAAATGAGTGGGGCCAGTCAGGTGAAATGCTCCGAATTTGCAGATCGAGTTATCGAAAACATGGGATAGATAATCGGGTCTAGAGCCAGAGACCAGGAGTCGGTCCGCAGAATAAGTCTAGAAAATGCATCGGGCGAATCCGACAGCGCTTTCATCCGATGCGTGGATCTTCTGGGTATCAAGATCTCTTGGATCTTTTCGAAGAACATACGATCACGAGATTCCCACACGGAATCGGAAAGAGACTCGGTTAAAACAATCTACGAGATCTTCTCATTTCATTCTGACTTCTCACGTCTGATCATTGACTCCTGCCGAGAGGCATCAATCCTGACCGCAGATCATTCGGATAACTCTCGACAGGGCGAGTTCGATATTTGGCTGATCTACGGATTGGGCCAAGTCAAAGACGGCCTGTGGGAAGATTATATAATGCGGCTGCACTGGGTCCTTGGCTGCGAGAAACCTCACGAGCGTTGAGGAAAATTCGCCGGTGAGTCCAAAATCTTCCAGATAGCGACGGCAGTAATAGATACTCTGTCGACTGTTTCCTCGGGTAAGACTTTTCCTCAGGGCTCCCAGTGGATCTCTCGTGTCATCTCGAATTCCCGCGACCATTTCATCCATATCATCGCGAGAAAACCGATCAGGTGAGTTCTCGATATTTCGAATCAGCTGAGAACAGAGATGCTCGACATATCGGCCTTCTAAGTGATCAACCGCCTGGTTGATCTTATGGGCAAAGATCGTATTGTGTCCCAAGATGTTGATTCTTTCGAAGGCAATCGGAATCAAGCTGTCCACCTCCCGACCCTCTTTCCGGGAAACCTCCGTCCCGACTTGAGCCCTGCGGGCGAGAAACTCTGTGAGCTGAAAAATCAGGGTCTTTGCCACCTTTGGATCAACATTACGGCAGAGTCTGCCCAAAGTGTGCGAATAAATGAAAACATGTCCGAGGAAGTCCACTTCATGGGCTGCAATTTCGAGGCAATGGTGGATAAAACTCTCGAGTCCCCTTTCCTCGACGAAGCGGATGGCATAATAGTAGGCGTTGTTGACCTTATGCTCCAGAAGAGAACGGGCGTATCCTTTTCTGGCGTCCTTGACCCCCAGGGTGCCGATCTTTTCCGTCTCCTTAAAATCAAGGAAGAGTTTGGGGAGACCCGAAAGGTACCGGACGAACCATTCGAGAAAATAGAGACGATCCGGAGGGGGAATGAGATCAAGGAGCTGCAAGAGTGAATCGAGACAGATCATGGCGTGAGGAGTGTCAAACCGCAGTTGAAGACTCGCCGCAGCCGGTTCGACTAAACAGGCAGTGAGGCTGTTTGTATCAATTCCCTGTTCCCAAAGGCTGTGCAGAATCTCAATGGCCTCCTCTGCCTCAGCTTCTTGGATTCTCCTTTGCAAGTCCGGATAAAGGGACATGAAATTGACCTCCTTCCGCTTCGCGGATTCAGCCGGCGGAACGCGGTTTTACCTCCTATGACGATCCTATGTTTGGATTGATACCCCAGCGCACCTTGCCATGGGGGTCATCGCCTGAGGATCTTTAGATACCAGGGTTTCTTGACCGCATCATCCTCAAACCTTGGCAAAGAGGGTATTGGGATTGACTTGGAACCGAGGGGGTGCCTTTCCTTTTCGATTTCTCCCTCCTCGAGCCTTTCGAGTTCCTCACGGGTCAGAAACTCGAGGTCGTATTCATCTGGGGCCATTTCCCACTGACTGGTAAACCAGATTTGAAGATGAAACTCCCTTTCGATTTCGGCGATCTCTCTTCGCTTACGGTTGAGAAGGTGTGTCGCCACGGGCCTTGAGAACGCCCCTTTGACGAGGGCCACGTTCCCCTCAATGACCCTTTCGAGGATCTTCCGCAAGACCACGAGCGCCACGGACTCTGTGGATTTTACCCTCCCCCGACCGCGACAATAGGAGCAAACTTTGTAGCTCTCTTCGGCCAGGGGGGTCTTGAGTCTCTGTCGAGACATCTCTAAGAGCCCAAATTTCGAAATCCGGGAGATATCCGTCTTGGCCTTGTCCTTCTTTAACCCATTGCGAAGGCAGCGTTCCACCTCCATGTTGTGTTTCCGGTCCTTCATATCGATGAAATCGATGACGATGAGCCCACCCAGATCTCTCAACCGCAATTGTCGGGCGATTTCCTCTGCCGCCTCCAGATTCGTGTTGAGGGCTGTCTGTTCAATGCTCTTGGACTTTCCGAGTCTCCCAGAGTTCACATCGATAGAGACAAGTGCCTCGGTGGGATCGATGGAGATGCTTCCGCCCGATCTCAGAGGAACTTCGCGAGCGTAGATGGCCTCGATCTGCTCTTCCAGGTTGAATGCGGCAAAAAGGGGCCTTTTGTCTTGATAGAGTTTTACCCTTCGCTGGTATTGAGCCATCAACTGCCGAAAGAAATCTTTAACCTCGCGATAGGCTTCTTTGTCATCTACGAGAACCTCCATGTCCGTAGTGAAATACTCTCGGATGGACTGTATAAGGACATGGCTCTCCTGATAAAGCAGCGAAGGTGCGGGGATTTCTTGCATTTTTGCCTGTATACTTTCCCACAGTCGTAACAGGTATGAGCAGTCCCTGAAAAGTTCCCTTTTGCTCTCGTCCACACCTGCTGTTCGAACGATAAAGCCCATCCCCTCAGGCAATTTGAAGTCTTTGACAATCTCCTTAAGCCTTGCTCGCCGTTTTTCGTCTCCGATCTTCCGAGACACGCCATGGCTCTTGCTTCCTGGCATCAAAACGAGGTACCTTCCCGGAAGGGAGATATAGGTCGTCAGCGCTGCCCCCTTGTTCGATGTCTCTTCCTTTATCACCTGGACGGGGATTTTTTGCCCTCGCTTCAATAAGTGTTCGATTCGGAGTTTCTCTTTCGCTTCAGCCGGTTTGTCGAAATTTTGGGGATTCATTTCAGACATGGAGAGAAAACCATGACGTCTTCCACCATAGTCAACGAAGGCGGCCTGGAAACTCGGCTCGACGTGAGTGACAATGCCGTGATATATGTTGCCCTTCGATTTCTCTCGTCCGCTCGTTTCTATGTTGAGCTGCACGAGGTTTCCATCTTCCAGAATGGCCACCCGACATTCGCCGGTCTGGGCCGCATTGATTAGCATCATTTTCTTCATCGTTCTTCCCTTGCTCTTCTCAATACGCTTCACCCTCCAGGGATGATTCTCATGCATGGATCCGAAGAGTCCTCACCTCGTGGCTGAGTTTTTCCAGGGGGGGATCGGGATATGCGCCTAGAAGGCGGTTCCAATAGGGAAGGATGACACTTCTTGGTATCCTGGAGGGCCAGGTCATATGGCAAAGCCGCGGCCTCTGACATGATTATGCCCTCCCTGGAATTCAAGGGTAACGATTTTGGAAGGCGTTGTCAACGAAGAAGCCTTTTGGAGTTTCCTGAGTTTTCAAAGCAAGAAGTTTCTAACCTCTTGATGCTTCAAAGAATCTTGGATCTTCAGATGGAACGCCCATATCCCTTCGCTCCCTTGCTCTCGCGTTGACCCTCTCGGGGCTCACAGACTCTGCTCTCGCAGGATCAAGGAAAAGGGCAAAAGGTTCAAGGAAATGCACTCCTAACGAGCGTTTGTTATTGGTTACTTGTTACTGGTCATCAGTTATTTGTTATCGGTCATTGGGTATTGGTTATTGGCTATTTGGCCTTAGCCTTTAGCCGCTAGCCTTTAATCTGTAGTCTCTCGTCTCCAGTCTTTAATCTCTAGTCTCTCGTCTCCAGTCTCCGGTCTCCAGTCTTTCTGAGAATCCCACCGCTTCCGCAAACGTCCCTCGGGGACATGAGCGTCCACAAAACTGGGGAAAATCCCCAGAAGTCTTTCACGCTTAAGGTTTTCAGGGGTCCTTCCAAATACAATCTGATCAGGGATAACGCCACGGATGTGAGGGTGTGGGAGGGCGACTATGAGTGATGGACCCGCCTCATCGGAGGCGATTGGAAAAGGCTACCTTCGATGCAGATCGCGTTTCTGAGAGGGATATCGGCCTCTGTCATGGGTAGTTCTCTCAGCCCCTTCACCGTGATCCATTTGAACATGTGACAATCCATCGCCTGAGGATGTCCCCGGACCAACTGGCATAGGTAGCTGAGGAGTAGAATTCTCACGTCCTCGTATTGGTGATATACGATCTCAAATCTTTCCCCAACATCGACTTCGATTCCCAATTCCTCATTGATCTCCCTCTTGAGGCATTTTCGAGGATCTTCGCCCTCTTCGATTTTTCCACCTGGAAACTCCCACAGGAGCCCGCGACTGGAAGCCGGCTTTCTCTGAACCACGAGAACCTTCTTGTCCTTGATAATAATTCCCGCAGTGACAGGTACGATTGCTGTCTTTGGTTTTATCAGTTTCACCCCCCACAAGCCGACTTGGGCACTTCCGAATTGGCTTTCTGACTGGTAGCCACGCGGTTTCTTCCTGTTCTTTTCGCCTCATATAGGGCGTCGTCAGCCGCTTTGATGAGTTGCTTGACCGAGGAACCCTGAGAACACAAAGCACTCACTCCGACACTCACGGTCAAACGGCCGGCCGGCTGCGTGTCCTCGTAGTCAAAACCTGAATCCTCAACGGCTTGTCTGACTCGCTCAGCGACCTGACACGCCTCAGCCAGATTGGTCTTAATCAAAATCACGCCGAACTCTTCTCCTCCATAACGAGCCAAGAGGTCCGTGTGCCGAACCGTTTCTTTAATCACCCTTGCAACCTCTCGCAGAACCTTATCTCCTGCAACATGTCCGTGGGTATCATTGTAAAGCTTAAAATGGTCGATATCTAACATCATGAGAGAGATCGGATATTCATATCGCTCGGCCCGTCTTAACTCGAGTTCCAAGGAATCCACGAAATAACGATAGTTGTAGGTCTCGGTCATGTCGTCCGTTATCGAAAGTTGCTTCATTCTCTCCTTGGCAGCTTTCAGTTCCCGCATCGTTTCGCGATAATGGTCTTTGAGTTCTTGCAGTTCCTTCAGTCCTCGCTTGAGTTCCTCGTTCTCCCTCCGGAGACGCGCTATTTTCCGAAGGAGCTTTTCTTTCTCTGTGGTGCTTCTGGAATCCCTTTTTTCCTCCATGCGAATCGAATCCCTGAGGGAGGTGGATAGCCCATATATTGTATTTGTTAATGCATATACGTCAATATATGGCCTAAGTCAAGGCAAACATGGAATTCGGACGAACCTTCGGCTAGAGGTACGGTCCGTTCCCATGGGTGAACTCATAACCCAGCATACCAAATTCTTGATCGGGTGGGGCACTTTTGGGGAAACCCTTACCATCGATAAGCAAATGAGCGGGACTTGCCCATCGGAACGGTATGACCATTTGAAGGAGATCCGGTCCATTCCGCCTTTTTTTTCTCATGATTTGCTTGAGTGCCTTTACAGAAGGTCGGCTGGGCCGCTCGAGAGTCTCCAGAGACAGAGGATCGCCAAACTACATCGCCTCGGACCTGGTGACAGTCTCACAGGGGCGAGGAAGAGGGATGCGGGATGATCGGCACTGGACGCAAAGCCTCTCAGAACTCATGGACCTACGGATTCTCCTCCGTCCGAGTCTCGCGAGGTTCAACGCGCAGTTCATTGAATGTGCCTCGGACTCTGAAACCAAAGGTGAGAATGCTCCGATCCCTGCCGGCGAGAAGCCATCCGGCAAGGGGGACGTTGCTGAGGACCTTATCCGTTTTCTGAAGCGGACGAACCCCGATAGAGAGGTCTAGCCTCTGGTTATTCAGGTCTGCCTGGCCCTTGATAGCCATGCTCATGGCATCGCTGTCCAAGGAGAGGTCTCTCGTCGAGGCGACTCCTCCTTGAATTGCGATCTGGCCGGTTGCCCTATTGTAAGAAAGCTCATCTCCTTTGAACCCTTCAAGCCCGTGTATGCGACCCTCCCCAACGCGAACCCGGAGATCTCCGCTGAGAGACTTCCTGATCCCCTCAGCAGAGCCGCCGCGGCCCGTGATGATTCCGTCCAGATCTAGTTTTCCAGTTATCATTGGTTCTTTCTGATGATCAAGAAATATGGGAATCACCTCGGTCATGCTCAAATGATGGATCTCCGGGATCAACTTGAAAGATAACCCTGGTTTACGTCTCAGATTGACCCATCCCCTGCATCTGAAGAATCCTCCCGGTGCCTCCGCCTGCAATCTCCTAAATCTCAGGAGGCCGCGCTTCAGGACAAAAGTCGCTTTCAGGTTCCCCAGGTGAACCCCTCTGAGCCAGCCTCGGGAAATTCTCATTTTTCCCGTAACGGTGGAATTTACCCAGATCGATTTCGGGTCGATCTGAATGTCTCGCTTCTTTCGACCTGCTGGGAAAAAACGATCGAAGTGAATTTCCTCGGCTCCCAGGTCAAAGGAGATCCGCATTCTCTTGGACAGGGTGAGTCTATTCTTGAGCTTTGTCAAATAACCGAGAATAGAAGCCTTCCCTTGGTAGACACCCTTTCCGATCCTCCATTTGAGATGAGACAGGAGGATCTCTTTTTCATCGTACCGAATTTCACCCTCCAGATCCGTTAAGGGAGGGATACCGGCGATTGCCAGACGGCCCCGTTTGAGGGTGACTTTGCCCTTGTACGTCAGGCCGGTCGGCTTGTTGAACAGATATCGGATCGTGCCAGCCATATTGGCCCGACCGGAAACCTTGCTGATCGGGTCGAGGGCCCTTCGGATCTTCTCGGGTGTTTTGTTCGCTTTCAGGAGAGAGGCGAGCCCCTTAAGATCAACATCTGCCTCATAAGCCAATGCGATTCGAGGGCGGGAAAAGACTCGGGAAATGGACCCGCTCAAGTCGACGAGTCGTGTCTGGAGGAACTGCGCATGAAAGCCCTCGATGGCGACCTGATCTCCCCGCACGGTGACAGTTCCGGAAACATTTCGAAGAATGGGAAATTTCGGATCGAGGAAAAAACTCCACTTATCCATATGCATCCGGAGAGAGAGCATTTCAGGATTCTTATGGAGACCCTCTGAATTGATCTTGTCCCAGGGTCCATCGAGACGAGCCTCTTCGATCTCGACGGACCCCCGGATTCCAGCGTCAGTAAGAAAAGAGAGAAGTTTTTTCGGGACGAGCCTGTCCGGCAAGAAAGGTGTGATCGCCTTGAGAGAGCTCCTCCCACTCTTGAGGTCGATGGAGACATATGGATTAGGGCTGGTGCTTTTTTCGATCAAGACCGTCCCGTGGAAAGAAGCGCTTGGTGTGCGGACACTCACAGAAGAGGCATAAATCTCTTCGTTTCCAAATTCGAGATCGTAGGCAAGCGCAACCTCACTGGGCTCGATAGGAGCCGTGTAAAGTGAGGGGATACCGATTCGGCCATTCCGGATGACCATCTCCCCGGATGAGTGGAAGGCCTTCAGTCCTCCCCGGTGCTTGACCTTGAGATCCAAGCGTCCGCCGATCTCTTGAAAAGGAGCGGCTTTGCGAACATACGGCCATATCCGCTGTGAATTGACCCCGTCGGCTTTCAGAGAGATGGCAAACTCCATTGGTTTCGGATTGCTTGGCTCCCTTGGAAGGCTTATCTGACCGGAGATGGCAAACGTCTCTTTCAGGTCTCCCGTGAACCGACCGCTAAGCTCAAAGGACAAGGGCTTTGCAGACGAGATGTCCTCGGCTGATAGCTCCACGGCTTCGATCTCTGTCACAACGGGCTTTTCTGAAACGGCCAAATCCGTGAAACTGATCCTCCCGCCTCGGATAATGATCCGAGTGGGAAGTAAGGTCGCGATATCTTTGAGGCCTTGAAAGATTTCTGTACCCGTGCCTTTTGGCCCTTTCCCTCCTTTGTGGTAGAAATCGATGCGCCCATCCGACGACCTGGTGGCGCGAATCGAGGGGCTCTTCAGAATGAGACTCTTCCACCTCAGTCTCCCCAGTATGAGAGACTGAATCCATGGCTTGAGCACAAATGCATCGGCTCGAAAGAACTCCTCCCCCTCGGTCCCGACGATTCTGACGTTCTTGTATTCGACACCAAATCCTCCGAAAATATTGATCCCCGACTGCCCGACCTCGACCTTCTTTTGGAGAAGATGTTCAATCTGCTCTTCTAAGACCCTTCGCGTGAGCTTAGGGCCCATATAGTAGCTCAGCAGGAGAGGAGTCAGTGTGAGAAATATGAAAAAGAGACAGATGATGGAGAGGATAAGATTGATTGTCCGCTTTCTCAATGATAATCCTTCCCTCTTCGTGCTCTGAAAAATCTTGCTTCATCCCCCAACAGTCTTTTCGACAGTTCGCGGCTCTCCCTTTAGTATCAATAAAGGTGAAACCGAAGTTTCCCTAGTTTCTGGTGAACTCCATGGTCCGTGAGCGATCCCGCCTGCGGCGGGATGGGGCACCAACATGGGTCAGAGGATAGAGGTTCAAGGATAAAGCGAGAGGACTCAGGTCTGTTCGGGTTCTCCTTGCTCCTTTCCCCTTTTTCCTTTGACCTCCTACAGGAGAGTGTACGAAGCCAGAGAGGGTCACAGCGGGAGCGTCCGAGTGGAAGAGACAATGGAGTTTACCAGGAGAAATCGAAATCATTGGGACATTCAAGCCGTGCCGATCATTGATCATGTAATACCCTGGAAACTTTAAAGGCTTCATCGTCATAGACATCGGGTTGGGAAATTACAGCGTCCTGGCAACGGTGAGCACGTCTACCCTCTTGGCCCCTCCCTTGAGCAACACCCTCGCGCATTCATCCACCGTGGCACCGGTTGTAAAGACGTCATCGACGAGGAGGACGCTACTGTCAGCGGGATCTCCCGCGAGAGAGAATGCGCCCTTCACATTCCTCTCCCTCTTGGACCCAGCGAGTTCGACCTGTGGGACGGAATCTCGGATTCTCTTCAATAGGCGATTATCCATGGGCGTACGGTACCGACGGGAAATTTCACTGGCGAGGAGGAGGCACTGGTTATAGCCCCGATGCCTCAGGCGATTCCTGTGAAGCGGAACGGGCACGAGTCGATCATATGGATCGATCCGAATGGGGAGAGGGCTTTTTTCGATAAGGCCGACCAAAGCCTTGGCCAGGTATGTTTTGTTTTGATACTTAAAGGCATGAATCGAGGCTTTGATGGAACCAGAAAACGCACAGAGAGATCTCGCCATGGTGTAGGCACCCGCCCGGGACAGACACCGTCCACAGAGGTGACTTTCGTCGGCTGGGGAAGCAAAAGGGATGCCACATTTGATGCAAAAGGGTGGGCCGATAAAGGTGACCTCTGAGAAGCAGGATGGGCAAAGAGAATGGGAGTCGGGTGACTCAGTCTGAGAGGAACACAGTGGGCATCTTGGAGGGAATATGAAATCAGTCAGGGCTTTGATCGGAACTTTCATATGCCTGGAAATAAGTGTTCCACTGATGACAAGAGGGACAACGTGCGATCCATTCGAGGGATTCTCTTCGGCAAGATCGACAAAAGAAGGGCAACTGGAGGGAACCCGTAAGTTCGGTCGTCTTCTTGTACTCCCGAACTGCCTTGCCAAGTTGTCCTTTGTGCACAAACACCTCGGCCATAAGGCCGTGGATAGCGGGGATGTCCTTCTCCCGCTTGCTGATTTCCACGAGCTCGTCCATCGCCTCGTCCGGCATGTTCAGCTTAAGGCATAGTCTCGAATAGAGGAAGGAGATGACAGGATTATTAGGATTGTTCTCAAGGATCCGTCGATAAATCTTGAGAAGCGTTTTGCGATCGTCTCTCCTGAGGTAAAGGTCCTCGAGGTGATGGAGAAAAATGACATTCCTGGACACACGGAATCCCCTGCCGAGGATCTTACCCGCCTCGGCCCATCGCTTTTGTTTTTGATATAAATTTCCCAGTAACAGATAGGCTGGCTGAAATTCCTTCTGCTGTCTGACGACCTCCTTGCACAACTTGAGCGCCTTTTCCAAGGACTCGTCGCTTCCATCCGTGGTCAGTGATTGTGCATACTCATACTTGAATCCTACGTAGGCGCCTTCTTCTCGAGAAGCATCGGCACCTTTGCTCACGGCCCGCACGACTTTTGCCTGAAGGGCGAGGGCTTCTTCCCATCTCTTTTGTTGAACATAGAGATCCCTCAGTTCCGCCAGGATCGTTTGATTCTCGGGATCAATCGTTCGAACCTGTTCGAGTAGTTCAGTAGCCAGCTTCATATTGCCCATCTCGCGGTATAGTCTGGCCTTTTTCGAAATCATTTTCGTGTTCTGTGGATCGATGGCCAGTGCCCTCTCTAACGCCTCAATGGCCGCTTCGAGGTGTCCCTCGCTCGCATGGATCTCGCTCAATTGCGAATAGATACTCAAATTCTCGGGATCGATTTTCAATGCGTTTGTCAGGTGGATTTTGGCTTTTTCCAGGTCGCCCTTACTCAGGGAATTCAATCCTCTCTCGATCTCTACTTGCAGGCTCTTTCTCTTTTTTGCCTTTCTCTCCGTCCTCAGCTCTTTCCAGCCCTGCAATAGATCTCGGACAAGACTTGCCAAGAAAACGATCAAGGCTCCTGACGCAAAAGAGATGATAATTACGGCTGGCAGAGATGTTGAGAGAGGTTTTCCTTTGACGAGAAAAATTGTGGTGGAAATCTCATGATTCAGGTATGTCAAATATCCGAGCAGGGACAAGATGAGGATCACAATAAACAGGATAACCCTGAGTGCCAATGGCTTCCCTCGTGAAAGGTGGTTGTGTATTCATTCGATGGAGGTCTCGTTTGTCTGCCTCTCGATGGAATCTTGACATTGGACGCAGTACTTCGCAAAGGGTCTGATCTGAAGACGCTTTAGGCCGATGGATTCTCCACAGCTCTCGCAGATTCCGTAGGTTCCCTCCTGGATCCGATCGAGAGCCTCATCAACCTGTCGAAGCGCCTGTCTTTGATTCTCGCTGAGGCTCATCAGAACCTGTTTCGCGTAGAGGTTAGAGGCCTCGTCCGCCATGTCCTGAATACCGTCCTGGCCCATTTCCTGAGAGGAGGCATGAATCTGCCTCACCTCACCAATGATTTCCTCCCGCTTCTGTAGCAGGATATTCCTGAACTTTCCAACTTCTCGGCGCTTTATTTTCTGTTGTTTCACGATCTCAGTTTTTCCCCTTTTTGCTCATCTTTCGACTCGTCTGCCCAGGTCTCAGATCGATCCGTGGAGCCTCGATCCACAGGCCCTCTAAATCATAAAACCGTCGAACCGATTCCTGGAAGATATGGACAATCACATCGCCGTAGTCCATCAATACCCATCTCCCGCCGCTCCTGCCCTCGATTCCGAACACACGATGGCCTCGTTTTCCCAATTCTATCTCAATGGATTGGGCGATGGCCTGCACCTGCCGATCCGACCTGCCACTGCAGAGGAGAAAGTAGTCCGCATAGGAGATAATCCCCTTGAGTTTCAAAAGAACGATGTCAGAAGCCTTCTTCTTGACGGCGGCGTTCCAGCACGTAAGAGACTTTTTTCTGGAACTCTCGGTCATACCTCCTCAGAGAGACCTTTGATGGGCGAAGTGGAATTTATATAACAGAAAAAGGCGTAAATTGAAAGAGAAATCATACCGGTCGGTCAGGGAAATGAGGATGCCCCAATGAGCCGGTGATGGCATTATGAGTCGTGACCGGATTCTGAGTAGAATCGGTTCTTGTAAATGTAATCTTCCACCTCTGCCGTCATCATGTAGCGGACCGATTTGCCAGCCCGAATTCGCTCACGGATTTCTGTGGAGGAGATATCCATGACTGGCTTTTTCAGGAAGTGTGTCACGAGACCAGACGGAAGGAAAATCCACTGGCTGCTGTCCTCTCCCACACGAAATTTGGCCCAGAATTCAGGAGGAGAAAGATCTGTCGGTTCACATCGGTGCGAGCCAGGCCGGTTGAACACTACAAAGTGACTTAGAGAGAAGAGATTCTCGTAACTTTTCCATGTCGTGACCTCCAGGAAAGAGTCCAGTCCCACAAGAAAAAAGAGTTCTGCCCCTTGATAACGGTCTCGAAAATAGTGGATGGTTTCAACCGAATAGGACTTCCCCTCTCGGAGCAGTTCGACATCTGAGACTGAAAAAGCCGGGTTTTCCTGGACGGCGAGCCGAACCATTTTGAGTCGATCCTCTGGGGATACTCTGATTCGTTCGTTCTTGTGCGGTGGAATCGCTGCAGGGATGAAATAAATCCTTTGTAAATCGAACACCTCACGGGCCTCCTCCGCTCCCCTCAGATGTGCGAGATGGATGGGGTTAAATGTTCCCCCGAGAAGTCCCAGGCGCACCGTGACCCTCCCTTTCCTGGTATTTCAGCGGAGTTTCCTGAGTTTTTGGTGTTCGCCCATTATGATCATAAGTCTTTGCGGAACGGCCCCTATTCCCTGATCTGTCCATTCCCATAGGCAACGAACTTGGTCGTTGTCAACTCCTCTAGTCCCATAGGACCAAAGGCATGAAGCTTGGTCGTGCTTATCCCAATCTCGGCGCCAAGACCTAGCTGATGGCCGTCGCTAAAGCGGGTCGATGCATTCACAAAAACGCAGGAAGAATTGACATCTCTGAGAAATCTCTGAGCCCTCTCATAGCTCGCTGTGATGATTGCGTCCGTGTGCATCGATCCATGAGTCTCGATATGTTTTATGGCCTCGTCAAAATCGCGAACGACTTTTACGGAGAGAATGAGGTCGAGAAACTCCTTCCCCCAATCGTCTGGTTGGGCTGTCTTGATGTGAGGAAGAACCTCACGGGTCTTTGGGCATCCTCTGAGTTCCACGCCCTCGTCTTCCAGGGATTTGGCGATCCTCGGAAGAAATTGCTGGCCAACAGCCTCATGGACCAGTAGCGTCTCCATGGCATTACAGACACTCGGGCGTTGGACCTTTGCATTGACGCAGATTCTCTCGGCCATTTCGAGATCGGCACTTTCATCCACGAAGACGTGGCAGACCCCCTTGTAATGCTTGATCACCGGTATTTTCGAGTTCTCGACGACAAAACGAATGAGCTCCTCCCCACCTCTGGGAATGATAACGTCGATTGAGTCTTCGAGGCGGAGCATCTCATGCACGGCTTCTCGTTCGATCATGGGGATTAACTGGATGGCGTCGACAGGCAGCCCTGTCTGCTCGAGGGCTGATTGGAGAACGGCACATATGGCCCGATTAGAGTTGATAGCCTCGGAGCCTCCCCGCAGGATCACGGCGTTTCCCGATTTGAGACAGAGTCCAGCGGCATCGGCCGTGACATTGGGGCGAGATTCATAAATGATCCCAATGACACCGAGGGGGATCCTCATCCTTCCCACCTGAAGACCGTTGGGTCGCCTCCACATTCGGACCACCTCGCCAACAGGATCAGGGAGGGAAGCCACCACCTGCAGCCCCTCGGCCATTTCCTGGATGGTCGAATCCTTGAGCGTGAGTCGGTCGGTCATGCCAGGGGACAGCCCTTTCTCTGTGGCAAGGCGCAGGTCCTTCTCGTTCTCTGCCTGGAGGATTTCTCGGGATGCGACAAGCGAGTCGGCGATTCGTATGATGGCTCGATTCTTGACAGCAGTGTCAGCTTTCGCCAGCTCAGTCGCTGCCATCTTCGCCCGATATCCAATATCCTGGATTCTCTCTCCGAGTGCCATTTGACCTCTTGAACGACTTATTTAAAGAACGACGAGATCATCGCGATGGATGATTTCGTCGCTATATTTGTATCCAATAAGTCCTTCGATCTCCCGGCTCCGCTTCCCTTGGATGCTCTGAAGTTCTTGGCGGTTATAGTTCACCAGCCCCCTGGCAAACTCCAATCCTTTCGAATCGAAGCAGGAGATTGAATCTCCCCGCTCGAAATCACCTTCTACGTCAATAATGCCTGTCGGCAAGAGACTCTTTCCATCCGAAACGAGGGCCTTTTTGGCGCCTTCGTCGACGACGATCCGGCCGGCCGGTTTGAGACCATAGGCAATCCACTGTTTTCGGCTGCTCAAACGATCGGCCAGAGGCAGAAAAAGCGTTCCCACGACTTCTCCCTCGAGAATTCGATTGAGAATGCTATCGACTCTCCCGTTTGCAATGACTGTCGAGACGCCAAATCGAACGGCTTTCCGCGCCGCCTCAATCTTGCTGGCCATTCCGCCAATGCACAGGGGATTCGTTGTCTCCTTGGCACAATCCAAGATTTCTCGATCGATGTCCTCCACGAGATGAATCAACTTTGCTCGCTCACCGAGTTTCGGATCACCGTCATATAGCCCCTCGATGTCGGAGAGCATAATCAGGAGATCCGCACTCACCAGGGATGTGACGAGTGCAGAGAGGTTGTCATTATCACCGAATTTGATCTCCTCGACGGCAACCGTATCATTCTCATTTACGATCGGAATAAAACCCAGTTTTATGAGGGTTAATAGCGTATTCCTCGCATTCAGATACCGGCGGCGGTTGCCAAGGTCATCATGGGTCAGGAGGATCTGCGCGACCTTCTTATGGTAATTTGCAAAACAGTCCTGGTATATCTTCATCAAATACGTCTGTCCAACCGCCGCTGCAGCCTGAATGTGAGGGATGTCATCGGGTCTTCGCCGGTATTCGAGTTTTTCCATGCCGGCGGCGATTGCACCAGATGTGACCAGGACGATCTCTCGGGAACCGCTGTGAAGCTTCGAGATCTGCTTGGCCAGTTTGGAAAAGGCCACAAGATCGAGGCCGAGCCCTTTTTCTACAAGAACGCTCGAACCTATCTTGATCACAATTCGTCTGGCCCTTTTAAAGATGCCGGGTCGAGGGTTCTTGCGTGCCAATGGATCCTCTCTCTGAGACAATGGGTTTTAGTTCTTCGAGCCTCTGTGCGATTTCTTCAACCAAAACACCGAGCCCCTTTTCCGTGAGGGCAGAGATCGGAAGGGGGCTGATACCCAATTCTGCAAATATCCGCTCGGTTTCCTCCAATGGCTGAGAGGAATCGAGTAGATCCACTTTGTTGATGGCAACCAGATGGGGTTTTTCTCGAAGTGCAGGGCTGAAGGCCCCGAGCTCTCTTATGAGAATCTCATAATCTTCGAGAGGACTTTGATCGGGAAGTCGTGTGATATCGAGGACATGGACAAGGAGTGCCGTTCTCTCCACATGCTTGAGAAAATCTATTCCGAGGCCACACCCTCGGTGGGCGTTCTCAATCAAACCGGGTGTATCAGCGACGACGAAACTCTTGAAGTCGCCGTACCTCACGACTCCCAAGTGAGGCGATTTCGTCGTGAAAGGATAGTCGGCAATCCGGGGTCTGGCCGAGGAGATCTTGGAGATAAGGGTGGACTTTCCCGCATTTGGGCGGCCGATGAGTGCGACGTCCGCGGCAAGTTTCAATTCAAACCTGAGCCAGCGGGCCTCTCCTTTCTCTCCCTTCTGTGCCCGCCGCGGGGCCTGGTTTGAAGGCGTGACAAATCTTGCATTGCCACGACCTCCACGTCCTCCCCGTGCTGCCAAGAATCTCTTCTGGTCCTCGTTCAAATCCTCTAGAACATCATTGGTCCTCGCGTCAATCACGAGCGTACCTATAGGAAGGCGAACGACTAGATCGTGGCCATCCCTTCCGGATTGGTTATTCCCCTTGCCCTGTTGTCCGTCCTGGGCGATGAGGCGAGGACGAGAAGAGAGATCGTGGAGACCCGCCATCTGAGCGTCGCCGACAAAGATAACGTCTCCTCCTTTGCCCCCATCCCCTCCGTCGGGCCCCCCCTTGGGTTGGAATCGCTTCCTCCGAAGACTAACGCAGCCATTCCCCCCATTACCGGCGCGGACATAGGCCTTGGCACGATCGATGAATCTCATAAGGTCATTGTGTATTGAGAGACCAGTGAGGAGGGCATCAAGGGACGACTATATTGACGAGCGTCTTGTCTTTTCCTCTTTTTTCAAATTGAACCCTGCCGTCTATTCTCGCAAAAAGGGTGTAGTCTCGACCCATACCCACATTGGTTCCAGGGTGGATTTTGGTTCCTCGCTGTCGGACCAGTATATGGCCAGCCCTCACGACCTGTCCCCCAAACCTCTTTACCCCGAGGCGCTGTCCAGCACTGTCTCTCCCATTCCGAGAGCTCCCACCTGCCTTCTTGTGTGCCATGAACGGTACCTCCTGAGACCCACGAGGTGTCTCATCCCTTGATTTTGTCGATTCTTAAACAGGTGTAAGGTTGACGATGGCCGATTTTCCGGCGGTAACCCTTGCGCCGTTTATGCTTAAAGACGATGATCTTCCGGTCCCTTCCCTGCTCAACGATCTGCCCAATAACCTGGGCCTTGGGCACAAGCGGGGTACCGATCTTGTGCCCCTTTTTGTCAGCGACCATCAATACATCGGTGATCCGGACCTCGTCGCCAACCCGACCATTCAGGCGCTCAACCCGGACAAGATCGCCTTCCGACGCCTTATACTGCTTTCCTCCTGTCTCGAATATCGCATACATGCTGTAATCCCTCTAGGATAAGGAAAACAAACCCAAAAAATAAGCCATTTCCCGTGAAAAGTCAATGTTCGACTCGAAACAATTTCTCGAGTTTCAGATATCCTTTTGTCCCTGAGGGACTTTGCGAAAGCCGTGGGGCCGGCTCATGGGTCAGAGGATAAAGGTTCAAGGATAAAGGCCAGAGACGAGAGGCCATAGACGAGAGAGTAGAGAGTTGAGATCAGAGATTAGAGCCCACAGATTAGAGAATAGAGGCTAGAGACTAAGGTTAGAGACTGGAGACGAGAGACTGAGGGTTAAGTGCCAAATGACAAATAACAAGGAACAAATAACGAATGACAAATAACAAATGCTTGTTCGGAGTTCCCCTCCTTACCCCTTTTTCCCTCGTCCTGCTGGGGGAGGATCTGTGAAATCCGATCGGGTGAACCTCACACGTCCACAATCTCAAATTCACTCTGCTCGAAGCGAGGTATCTCCTGCACGACGATTCTCTTACCTAACTTCCTTTCGAGGTGTTCTATGCCTGCTCTTTCCTCGTCGCAAAGCATCTCGGCAACTTCAGGATTGACGTCGACCATAACTGTATCGCCGCCAAGATCGGAGGAGATTCGTTCGATTTCTCTAAAAATCTCATAGCAAATCGTTGTCTTCGACTTCACATATCCAAGCCCCTCACAATGGGGACAGGTCTCTCCCAAGAGCTGGCTAAGATTCTCTCTCGTTCTTTTCCGAGTCATCTCAACGAGCCCTAACTCGGATATTTTCGAAATATTCGATTTGGTGCGATCCTTTGCTAAGGCGAGTTCGAGAGCCTGATGAACCATTTCCCGATTCGAATCTTTCTCCATGTCAATGAAATCGATGATAATGATACCGCCGATATCTCTCAAACGAAGCTGATAAGCAATTTCCTTGGCGGCCTCGAGGTTGGTTTTCAGTATTGTCTCTTCGAGATTCCTCTTCCCGACGAATTTGCCTGTATTCACGTCAATGGCCGTCAGTGCCTCTGTCATCTCGATGAGGATGTGTCCACCAGACTTCAGCCAGACCTTGCGCTTCAGAGCTTTGTCTAGCTCTGTTTCGATGCCGTGGGCATCGAAGATTGGGGTCCTCCCCGTATAGAGATCGATGTCGCATTTTATGCGAGGCATATAGGTCTCGACAAAATGAATTATCCTTTCGTAGTCCTCTGCTGAATCGATGACCACACGCTTTACATCCGGTGTAATCAGATCCCGGATCGCCCTCAGAACCATGTCGTGATCGCTGTGAATCAGGCTGGGAGTCGGCGCCCCGTCATTTTTGCGCTGAACGTTTTCCCAAATTTTTGTCAGCATTTCCATATCATTCCGGAATTCTTCTTCATGGGCCCCTTCACTGGCTGTCCTGACGATGAATCCTGCACCTGGAGGTCTGACAGCGAGTACAATATCCCTCAACCGATGCCTTTCGGACTCGTCTCTGATTCGTCTCGAAACCCCAATGTGATCCACCGTTGGCATGAAGACAAGGTATCGTCCCGGAAGGCTGATATGGGAAGTGATTCGGGTCCCCTTGGTTCCTAGAGGCTCCCGAGAAACCTGGACGAGAAGTTCTTGGCCCTCGCGAACGACGTCTTCAATCTGCACAGATTCGATGAAGGAGGGATGGGGAGACTGAAGCTCAAGCGCATCTTGATCCTCAAAACCCTCATTCAACATTTGAGAATACTCCTTGATGCTGCTATAGGCATCCGAAACATACAGAAAGGCCGCGCGCTCCAGGCCGATATCCACGAAGGCCGCCTGCATGCCCGGAAGAACCTTCACCGTTCTGCCCCGATAAATGTTCCCCACAATGCTCCGATCTTTGTTTCTCTCGATATGGACTTCCACAACCGTGCCCCCCTCAATGAGGGCTACCCGGGTTTCCTCCAAAGAGGCATTCATAATAAGCTCAGCGACCATGAGCGCTCGCCCCATCGAGTTTGAGAATTCTGATCTGGCTCCTCGTTTCCTCAGATAGAGACAGCATTGTGCTGAGGGCTCTGTCAATCCGAATCTTCATGTTGTCTCTTCGATGAAATATGACTTCCAGAAAGCCCGCCTTCTCGCAGATAAGGTCGGCCCAGACATCCATCACAGATTCGTCAAGAGAGACCGCATTGGCAAGGATCACCGATTCGAAATGGGGCCGGATGTTATATTCCTGTTCTTTCCCATCCCATGACACGATCCATCGGTCACTCGCAAGGAACTCCTGAACCCGATTTTGAAGCCTCATCGACACACCCTCGGGAAATGCCACGAGGTACCGATACCACATCTCGGCTCCTCCGACAAAACGGTGCTTTCCTCCGACATGGAGGAGTCGCTTGATGTGGAGTCCCGGAGGCAGTTCCCGATTCACTCCGGCCAGGAGCAACTCATCGGCTACGGGGATGTCGAGTTGCCATTTCATCTTCTCGCACAGACTCTCCAGGCCAAGGGCCAAAGCGCTTTCAAAACTTATCCTGGGGGCAGGATGGAAGCCCTGGGAATATCGAAGGGGAATGCGCGCTCGTCTCGCAGCACGATGAAATGCTCTCGCCATGTCGAGATGGCCCAGGAACCTGGCAGGGCCTGCTTTCTCGAATTCCAAGATGAGGGTGATGGGTTTCTCCCCTTTTTTTCGGACGGGCATCGTCGAGACGGGAGGGTTCTCGCGCTTCTTCCAAGAGACCACCGCGGTTTCTTTTCCATCACATATCCCACATGCCGTGCACGCCGTCCGACACGAAGGCGTTCCGGCTTCCCCCCTGGACCGCTCCCATTCATTTCTGAGAAACCCCTCGGTAACCCCGCACTTAATATGGCTCCATGGGAGGATTTCAGAAAACCCCCTGCGTCGGGTGTAAGCATCGATGGCAATGCCATTCCTCTCAAAGGCTTTCAGCCAGCGTTTCCAATTGAAAGACTCGCTCCAGCCATCGAATCGGCACCCCATTTGCCATGCATCGTGAATGACTCGAAACAATTCCCTGCCGCCCCGGGAGAATGCTCCCTCCAAAAGGCTCATCCTAGGGTCATGCCACTTGAACCGGATTCTCCCAGAGTTCAATCCTTTCTGAAGCAGTTCCTGTCTGAGACGTATCTCTGGCAGCGTGAATTGGGGTTCCCATTGGAAAGGGGTATGGGGTTTCGGCACAAAGGTCGATACGCTCACATTGAGGCGGGGGGGCCTCTTAAGCCCTTTGCCCTGTTTGAGAACCTTTTCGGCCAGATGAATCATCTCCCTCACGTCGTCATCGGTTTCGGTCGGGAGGCCAATCATAAAGTAGAGTTTGATGAGGTTCCAGCCATGGTGGTAAATCGTTCTCGCTGTCTCGAGCAGATTCTCCTCGTCCATTTCCTTGTTGATGACCCGCCTCAGCCTCTCTGTCGCTGCCTCCGGAGCCAAAGTGAATCCTGTTTTTCGAACCCTTTTGATCTGCTGGACCATCTCCGAGTTTAGCGTCTCCACCCGAAGGGATGGAAAGGAAAGGGCCACATTTCCTCTCTGACAATGGTCCATGACCCTGGCGAGAAGGGTCTCGATGTCCCCATAGTCTCCAGTGCTGAGGGAGAGGAAAGAGAGCTCTTCGTAGCCCGTTGTGTCAAGCGATTTTCTGATGATATCCTCGATGATTTCCGGTCTTCGCTCGCGGTACGGGCGATAAATATACCCCGCATGACAAAATCGACAGCCCCGCTTGCATCCACGGGCGATTTCAACACTCAGCCGGTCATGGATTGCTTTCAACCATGGCACGACGGGATCGGTCGGATAGGAGATATTATTGAGATCGTGAACAATCCTTCTCCTGACATGACCGTAATCCTCCCGAAGGGGAACGATCCTCTTGACCTTCCCGTTCTTATGGTAGTCCACATGGAAAAGGGAGGGGACGTAAACCCCCTCGATCTGCGAGAGTTCGTCTAACAGGGATGCTTTTGATCGTCCATTCTTTTTTCCTTCGATGACACGATCGCAGATCTCCAAAATGACCTCCTCGCCCTCTCCAATCACGGCGGCATCCAAGAAGTCTGCGATAGGCTCGGGATTAGTCGTGCTGGGTCCACCGGCGATCACGAGTGGAAATTCGTCACCACGGGTTCGGGCGTAGACGGGAATTCCAGCAAGATCGAGCATGTTCAAAAGGTTGGTGTAACTGAGTTCGTACTGGAGTGAAAAGCCGACAACATCGAAATCCCGCAGGGGGCGAGAGGATTCGAGTGTTACGAGAGGGATCCCTCTGGCCCTCATGTGACCTTCCATATCGGGCCATGGGGCGAAAACCCGTTCGGCGATAGTATTCTCTCTTCGATTCAGGATGTTGTACAGAATATCCAATCCCACATGAGACATGGCCACCTCGTAAACATCGGGAAAGGCGAGGGCAACCCGGAGTTCGACGTGGTCAGAAGGCCTCTGGACGGCATTCTTTTCCCCACCCATGTAACGGGCTGGGCAAGATACGAGGGGAAAAATCTGATCGATCCTTTGATCCACCGATGAGTCCTCAATCGGAGTGAATTTGCAACCTATCCCAGATCGGGAATGACTCTCCCGCAGAGAAACAGAGGCCGCCGAGGAGGGAAGATCTCCATTGGGCAGGGGGGCCCAATGAAATGCGTGCTACCGCCTCCGGCGGTATGGAAAGGACAGGCAGAGAGACGCCCTATTTGCCGGCTCCTTCAATTTGTCTCTCGGTGAATACGCCGGAAGGACTGAGCTTTTTTGCCCGATCGAAAGCTCACGATCGGGCAAAAAGAGCGTAGATTCTCTGCTCACTCTGAGCCCCTGTCGCTAGTTTGGAAGAGGATGCACAGATTTCCTGAGGGTCATTGTATCCCGTGATCGTTTACAGGAAATCTAGCATATGGTTTCCAGATTTTCAACGAACCTCCGAATCGCCGTTACGCTTTGTGAGGCGCGTACCCGGGAAATAGTGGCGCAAGATTTCCCGGTATGACCTACCCCGAGTGGCCATGGCCGCTGCGCCTATCTGGCAGAGTCCGACCCCATGACCCCATCCAGCTCCAACAAATCGAAAGACCGAGGGAATGCCTTGATTCCCTGGTTCTTTCTCGACGATGAAGGCTGAGCTAAAGAGGTGTGTGGGCGAGAGAATCCGACGGATTTCGAGCTCCTTCCCAACGGTGAGGTTCAGTGACGTTCCCAAGATTCGGAGGCGAAAAATCCGACCAGAGACGCCCCGCTCGACGGGGAAAAGATCGCGAATCCATCCGAGTCGTCTCCCCGTTTTCTGGGAGACGATCTCGGAGATTTCCTCTTGGGAGTACGAAATCTGCCATCGGTAGAAATCAGTCGTCTGCCGATCAATCGGTGAAAGGATCGCTTCGAAGAGTTCTCTTTCTCTCGTATTGCAGAAGGCGTCTGGGGAGCCGGTGATCCATGCTTCGGCATGACGATTCTCGGACAGGGGGAAGCAAAACCCCGAGGGTGGGTGGTCGTTATCGGGTAGGCCTCGCAGATAAGGAACGTCCAGATCCTCCCATGCCGTTTTGAAATTCTCCGTCATTCCTCCACAGCATTTGCTATACCGGGTGTCACAGATCTCATTTCCGTAAACGAGGATTTCCCCACGGGTCTCCTGGACCGCCCGTTTGGTCGGACGCGCGGTCTCTTTTAGGAATCCACGGTACCGCTGGCAGTGGTCATCGGCACAAACATCGAAGGCCTCATGACTCTCTGCCCCGGTCCAACGAAGGATTGTTCCCTCTGTTGGCTCAGTCGGCCGAGAAGCGGGTGAGGCGATGGCACCCTTTCTCTCCATTCTCCGAAGCGCCCAGCTTCTGGAGATGACCGCATGGGCCTTTAGGAACTCGAGCGGAGCAGTGCCGCTCATTTCCGAACCAAGGACACTGGACAGGTAAGTCTCGAGAGGGAGTCTGTTGATGACGAGCAACTCTTCTCCTTCGGGACATTCGATGTGGAATTCACCCTGCAAAGTCAAGTCCTGCTTCTCCTCCCAGTGGAAGCCTATCCCGATGGGTACCTGTCTGAGAACCAAAGGGCTTCCTCGAAGATGCCTGGGGAGCAGCCTGAGTGAATGCGCTCGCATGACGGCCTGACCTTTGTTCGTGAGCAGAGAGATCCTGCCTCCATCAAGACGAACTCGGTATTCTCCTGGAGAGAGTCGCATTTTTCTGTTGGCCTCAAAGCTCGTAACCAGACGGAATTCAATAGGCTCTTGGACAGTCATCACTCCCACTGAAATCATCGGCTCACCGACCATTTTTCCTGCGGAAGGGTTCTTTTCATCTGAAAGGTTCAAGGGTTTCTACCTGTCCGTTGGTTTCGCCTCACTGCCGGTCAAGAGACGATGTCTCCGTCGAACCTTTGGGGTCGGGAAGAACCTCACCTCCGGGTATTCCCGATTCACGGAAAGACTAATGCCCAAGGGCGAGAAATACACCTGTGATCGCGAGAAGGCTACCCACAGCAAATCGGAAGGCCCCTTCGCCGACCCTCGTGTGAAACCTCTTGCCAAGGTAGGCCCCGAGCAGTGAAGCCGGGAACATGGCAGCGCTGATCTCGAGGACCTGCCACGTCACAAGCCGAGAGAGTGTGTACGGGATGAGACGCAAAATATCTATGACGATGAAATAAGCGAGCAGGGTTGCCCTGACCACATTCTTGTTTTTCACCTGGTTTTCCAAGAACACGACGATGGGCGGCCCGGCTGTACCAAAGAGTCCTCCGAGCAGACCGCTCAAAGCACCGGCCAGATAACCGAACCCCTTGGGCCAGGTCTTCTTCGCTGTCTGGGGTTGGCGCAGAGTGAGAATAATCCTTATGGCAAAAACAACCGTGACAACCCCAAAGACTCGTTTGAGCAAATCGCTGTCGATATTGGCCAAGCCATAGGAGCCTGCAAGCATACCGAAAATGCCTACGGGAAGAAGGATCGTGAGGTAGGGCCGATCGAAGTCGTTTCTGGCCTGAATGGTGATCCAAAAACTTCCCAGGATCTCTACAATTGCCGTCGCGACGACTGTTGTCCGGATGTTGAAGAAAAAGAGCAAGAGGGGGGTCATGACAAGGGCAGACCCAAAGCCTGTGAATCCCCTGACAAAAAGGGATACCATTGCAATCGCCGAGGCATAAACGATGGGGTTCATCGTATCCAATCTGGAGACAACCCGGCTGGTTTTTCTAGGATCTCATCGGGAAAGAGGTTCGGCTTCTCCCACCGCGCGCTCGCTTTCGTTTCACTCAATTGACTGGTCGAGGGAGCATTTTTTGGGCTCAGATACCCTTTTCCGCAGGCCGCCTCCGAGGGACGCAGTCTGTCTGTTTTGGAATCTTCTCGTTTGCGGGGTCAAGAGCAAATGCGGAGAGATGGAAAAGTCAGGGCAAAGACTTTCCTGCTCTTACACCCTGGCATATCCTGAGCCTCATGTTTTTGCGAGGTCTAGCGATGCAGTGTACTCAATGCACTTTGGAAACAGCTTTTCTATCTCTCAGAAATCTGAGGGATACTCTGAACGCTTCAGCCCCTCACCCATACCCCTTTGAAATGTGAATTGGTACGGCCTCTTGACAAGAACCTCGGCCATCTTGTCGCTTCCTCCAACTAGGATAGAAGCCGGAAGGGTGACGAGAAAGACCGCAGAACCGACGACAAGACCGGCAAGTCCAAGCGGTCTCACGACGACCTCCGCCAGGGCCTCCTCTTCAGATGCAAATCCAGCCGTTGGAGAGACTAGCATCAGGATGATTATTGAAACGATAAAACTATTCCTCCTCATGATACCCCCAATCCAAAACTGACTCTTGAGCTGTGGCTCCCGAGAATGTGGCCGCCTTCGACTCTATCAATTCTAGCAACCAAAATCCAAAAATCAACCATAATTTCACTGGAGTTATCTGAAAAAACGCGCCATGGGTGAGATAACGAATCCGGATGCATCAGATGTCTTCATATTGGCTTTTCAGGACAATGCCCGACCACACTCTCTCTCACCCGCTCAGCGATTCAGGTCAAGACTCAGAGATCTCAGCGCGTTCTGCGAGAGATGGAGAAACGGACTTCATGCGCTTTCATGAATTGAGATAAGTGCAAAAAATCCGATTCCGAGTGTCGCTACACTCCTTTTCCCTTATCTCGAAGGTTTGTGAACCAAAACATTTGAAGGAGGGCTCAGAGGAAGTTGGGCGAATATTCGTTAGGCGAGAAACCAAAAAATCCGGAAACTCCAATAATTTCACCGGAAGCGTCGTAGAGGGTTGAGATCAGACCGCGGATCACGCCTCGCCCGGCTGATTCAGGAATTCTGGAGATTCACGACGATTGCAGGCTCGGTCGGTTTGAAAAAGAGGATCTTGGAATGGTGAGCGGAAGTCTCTAACCTCGAAGCTAAAAATACGCTCATTCGATATGCAGATGGGACGCTGTCGTTTGTTTGACTTGTTGGACTATCTGGAGAATGCACTGACCCAAAGCCTTGCTCATGGCTTGGATCACCGCCTCGGTATTATCCGTGTCGGCCTTTTGTAGATCCCTGATTACGGCAGACCAAAGGATTTCACGGGTTTTCTGGTTAACAAATTCGACCTCTAGCCAAACCTCCCCATATGATCCGTCCTGTGTTCTCAGCCGGTTAAACCGCAGGATTCTTCCTCTGATTACATAGTCTGCTGGCATTCGAGCCGGCTTTTCATCGACTCGACTGAAGAGCCGGCTTGTCCGGAAAGCCTCTGCCAGGTTCCGAGTTACAATATCCGAAGGAGAACTCTCCCAAAGGTCATTGCTTGAGAAGTCGACGAGGGCCGATTCGGTTCGGTACGTGACGATGCTATCCTGGCGGAGGGGATTAACGGCGTGGAAACGTGCGACCCGCAAGGACTCGGTATGAGATTGATAGGAGGCCTCAAAGATTGCTGAGGTGTCGAGCGGGACACGGTAGTATCTCGGCGAAGGACCCGCCGCACATCCATAGTAGATTCCAGTGAGGAGAAGAAGAAACTTCGCGTATTTCATGTTCATTCCCTGTCTCCCGTTCCGTAGATGAGACGCCATGGCTGTCTCTTCAGTTGACTCGACAGAAGCCGAAGATTCTCCGAGACCTCCATGAGGTTGATCATGGTCTCATCAAGGTAGTCGCCGGTGACGGCGACACGGCCGTTAAGATTGTCGATGAGTTGTCCTGCTTTTTGACCGCCCTCTTTGAAGGTCGTGATGGTCGCGTGCAAGTTCTCGCGGTTTTCCATGACGGTTTGATTGAGATTGAGCGAGAGCGTGTCCAGTCGTTCTGCCAGGACTCTAATCGCGAGAATGGTGCCTTCGATATTCTCTCGATTCTTCAACATGAGGTCGTCGGCATTCACTAAGGCGGTATCCAGTCTTTTGAGCACGCTCCGGAGATCGACTGCTATTGCTGAAATGGTTTTTTCCCCTTCGGTTGCAAACCGATCTATTCCCTGAAGTGCTGCCTGGATGTGTTGGATATTCTCGTCACTGAGCGTGCGATTGATGGCGCCGACCACCGACTCGATCGAAGAACTCAGGGTCTGAGAGAGTTGTGCGGCTTGGGCGAGTAAGTCTCCCATTTCCACCATATCTCGTGACGGGATCTCACTTCCTGGAGGAAGAGGCTCCGTTGCCTCGGGATTCTGAGTCAGAAGGACGTAGTAATCACCGACGATGCCGAGGGTGTATACCCCGGCGACAACGCCCTCATAGACGGGCGTTTCGGGTTTGACGGCAATGGTGACTTCGAGCTTTGAAACGTCATCGGGAGCAACGGCAATCTTCATCACCCGTCCAACCCGAAACCCTCCAAGACGAACCGCGGCACCCGATTCTAATCCGCCAATGGCTGAAAACTTGATGTGATAGACATCTTGTTTTTCCCAAAACCGTGATCCGCCAATGAGGACCACCATGGCGCTAAAAATTAAGAGTGCAGCCAGGAGGACTAATCCAGCTTTGATCTCTTCTGTTTTGTGCTTCATCATCCCTTACCGCCCAAGACTAGACTTCGATACCCGTGATCGCATTAAGGTAAGTTTCACTATCGTAGACCATATCCCCAGGCTGACGATCGAGGAATCGCCGTACCGTCTGATCCTCGCACGCCAGTATCTCCTGAAGCGTTCCCGAAAAAACCACCTTTCCCCGGTCTAACATGACGACCCAATCCCCAATCTTTCTAATACTGGGAAGCTCATGGGTTACGACCACAATCGTCATGTTAAAGGTCTTCTTCAGTTTCAAGATGAGCTCGTCCATCTCGGCCGAGGTAACCGGGTCTAACCCGGCGGTCGGTTCGTCGAAGTAGAGAATTTCAGGATCCATCGAGATGGCCCTGGCCAGTCCGGCCCGTTTCTTCATCCCTCCGCTGAGTTCTGAGGGGAAGAATCCCTCAAACCCAAGGAGCCCGACGAGCTCGAGCTTCATCCGGGTCATAATCCGAAGTGTGCTTTCCTCCAATTCTGTATGCTCCCGTAAGGGAAGGGCCACATTATCGGCGAGGGTCATCGAATTCAGTAACCCGCCGCTTTGAAAAAGCACACCCTGCCGAGTTCTCATCCGGTAGAGGTCTTTCTCGGACATGGTGACGATATCCTCCCCTCGAAGCAGGATCTTGCCAGAAGTTGGCTTCAGGAGTCCGATCATATTTCTTAAGAGGGTTGTTTTGCCGCAACCACTGCTCCCCGCGATGACCGTGATTTCGCCTCTGGGTATTTTGAAAGACACGCCGTCCAGAACCTTGAGGTGTCCATAGTGAGTGACCAAATCGATAACTTCGATCACAGAATCCGACACGATTCGCCTCTCTCCAGTTCGATTTTCATGCCGGTTGACCAAATAGGTAGAACAAAACCGTGAAAAAACAGTCAGCCAGAATAATCAGGAATATGCCGGTCACGACCGACCGGGTTGTTCTTAGCCCGACACCCTCGGCTCCACGATCCACGCTGAAGCCCTCATGGCAGCCAACAAATCCTATGATGAGTGCGAAAACGAGACCTTTCGTCAACCCAGTCACGACATCGCTCAGAACCAGCGCGTTCACCGTCTGAGTAAGATACCGCTCAAAGTTCAGGCCCAGGCTTCCCACGGCGATGAGAAATCCGCCAGCAATCCCCACGAAGTCGGCGATGAGAACGAGGCTCGGAAGCATGATCATGATCCCCACCATCTTCGGCAAAACCAGAAATTTGGTCGGGTTAAGGCCCATTGCCACCATGGCATCGATCTCCTCGGCCACCTTCATTGAACCAATTTCAGCTGCGAAGGCCGAGCCACTTCTGCCGGCGAGGATGATTGCCGTCAGCAGGGGCCCGAGTTCTCTGGTAATCGAGATCCCAACAAGATCGGCCACGTAAATGAGGGCACCCACTCTTCTCAGTTGGTAGGCGGCTTGAAGCGCCATGATGATGCCCACGGACAAGGAGATCAGGGCGACGATGGGGATCGCCTCAAAACCGATGAGAACCATCTGGTGGACGCTGCTTGCCCAACGAAAACCCTTCTTCTTAAATGGGCCAACCAGGAGCCAATATATCGTCTCATTGATCAGCACTGCGGCACGGTTCATTTCCTCCATGCCCGAGATGGTTCTCTTCCCCAGATTTCCTAAGAGTCTCTCTATCATTGTCCACCCACGGCTTCTTCGACAGTTTGAAAAATGGGTAAGACCTTATCGAGATGGGCAAATCCCAAAACCCTCTGGATCGATGGATCTGGGCGAGCGATTCCCATTTTACCGCCATACTTCTTCATGAGCTGAAGGCCTTCGACAAGCGTAGCGATTCCGGAACTGTCCATATATGTCACGCCTCCGAGATCAACGATCAGAGAGGGCGTCTTTTCTTTGCACCACCGAAGGATCTCATGGCGGAGCTTGGGAGATGAGTAGAGATCTACCTCGCCTTCAACCACGACAATAACCGCACCGTTTTCCGCCATGCTTCTGATTTCCATCAAGTCTCTCCCTTCCCTTTACGTTTGACCAATCGACAGGTGTTTCCCACAGGGGTCGGCACGCCAAATTCGATCTCGTCCATTGCTGATCGGATCAAAGAGAGTCCTAGCCCCCCGGGTCTATGGCGACGGTTTTTTGGGTTTCTCAGGACACGGGGGTCGACCTTTTTTCCGAAGTCCCGAATTCTGATTTCTAGACTTTTTTCAAATAGGCTAAAGAGAAGAACGATTTCCTGATTGGGCTCTCCCCCGTAAGTGTGACGGATGATATTGGTACAGACTTCATCAACGGCCAACTTGATCTGTTCAACCTCTGCAGATTGAAATCCTGCGACGAGAGCGATTTGTCCTGCCGTAGCCCTGATCACGCTCAAGAGCTGAGGATCACTCAAAGCTCTTATTTCGAAAGTCCCTTCCATTGGCTTTCCCCAAGGAGAGTCGCGTTATCTGCCGCGCAGGTCGCATCCGCGAGCCGGATAGCAGTCACACCGCAAACTCTTTGAACGAATTGACGATTGGGACGTCGTGCAAAAAGAATACCGGATAATCTTATTTAGCCAATCGGCGAATTGAAGGGGATACTTTAGAAAGATCTTTATGGTCATTCATTACAGCATATTTCTTGTTATCGCCCTGGCGCGATGGTATTCTGTTTTTCCGTTGAAAATGGGGGTTGAGAGAGTTGTCATTGGTGGGAGGTGGACAAACTGAAAATCGGAGAATACCTGGAAACGCGTCGTCGGCTGAGTACTCAAGCGACTCAGTTCCGCTGCCCAGATTCGTGTCCACGGTATGGATGCAAGGATCCAGAGCTTCGCGTGGCGGTTACTTTGATGGATTTGATTTTCCAGTCAAGGAAGCTGAAAGCGAGGCCCAGTGACGTTTTTGAACGTTTCTTTGATACTGGGTGGTCCCCGGACGGCGAAACACCGTGGGTTGGCTATTTCACCCTGGAACTGAGGAAACCATGCGGCTTCCTTGAGGGGAATTGGTGTCGGATCTATCCGACCCGGCCAATTGGCCGCGCTCAGTTCCCTGAGGCATGGTTTATCTGGCCTCGTGCAAATCAATTGCATCCGCGGAGAAATCGTTTCGACCACTACCCTTGTCTCAGGATCGCTCCGGCGATTTCAGGGGAGAGAAGGATGCACTTGGTCACGCTGTCTCAGATGGCGACTCAAGAGCGATGGCTTTCGGATTTCTATCTCTTTGGATGTTCACCCTTTTATATCGACATGAGAAATGTTGTAGACGAACTGGTGGAGGTGGCGGAAAATCGCAGCGGAAGGCGAGAGAGATTTGATCCTGAAGTGCCACATGTGATACCTTACGCCCTAGTTGAGGAGGTTTTCCAAGGGAGACTCGGGCGAGCTGGGGTGACCGCACAGATCCTTCAGAAAGTGGCCGACCTGGATCGTCCGGAAATGAGAATATCTTTTCTTGAGCTAAAGAAGTACACCGATAAGCTGGAGCGGTCTCTTGCCTCTGATCATGTTGTGATATACCACCGTTTTGATGGAGACACGCTTCGAAGTTATGAAGCGGTCAGAAAAAAAAGGTCCCATCTCAAAATAAAAGGAGGGACCACGCAGGGGAGAAGCGATGGCCGTCAGAGAACGGAGAAAAGCGCCTAGGTTCAACGTTCATCATCCGGTCTACTATTACAGGAATTTCACGAAAAAAGAGTGCCGTTGTCTCGATATCGGTTTGGACGGGGTCAAACTGGAGACAGACTCGGAGATATTGCCCAATGAAAAATTGGACCTGACCATGCTCATCAGGGAGTCGATCGTAAAGGTGAGTGGAAGAGTCATCTATGTCGAATCCCTGCCAGAGGATACCTACCACGTAGGGGTGGCCTTTGAAAATCTCTCTCAAGAAGGGCGGGAGGCCTTGGTGAGATACTTCTCTGACATCATGACCCATGGAGCTGAGCGCCGGGGAATCCTGAAGAGGAGTTCGTGATCGAAACGCCCGGACGCCATGTGCTTAAGTTAGACAATTGAGTCCCTCATATCGAGGCACGAAGATGAAACCAATCGCCATAGAAGTCGTTTCCAAAGTCCTGACCAGTTATATGGACTGCGGCCAATGTCGTCTGATATTCGATCGAGTGGGTCTCCATAGAAAGTTGCAGATCCAGGACATGAAAGAGTATCCAGACGATCTGAAAGAGGAGCTGGCCCAGCTCTCCGAATGGCTCAGAGAATTGCTCTATCTCTATAAGCACCGGATTCGCATACGCGTCATTAATGCCCAATCTATCCTCGGAGTCTACAAGGCCATTCGGCACGGAATCGGTGGGTACCCGTGCTTCATCGTGGAAAATCGGGACACCTATACGGGGTGGGACAGGCAGGAGCTCGAGGCCATCATCGATACCCACATTCGGGCTTGAGGGATACCACGGTCATTACCCCGTAGTGATCCGATGCGTGTGTCCCGTTCACCGCCCGGTCCAGAACGATCCGGCTCTCAAGGATCTGTTCCCTCGTGAAGGCTCGATTGAGAAAGATGTAGTCGATTCGTCGGGGTTGCCTGTCGTATTCGACGCAAAGGCGCTGGTATGCTCTTTTCAAATCGTCCCGTCTTGAAGCCGTAACTTCCGAGAACTTCGTGTTCTCATTGTTCCTTCCATCCCAGGTGAATCCTCGCCTTTTGGGGTTGGCAATTCGGTAGGTGTCCCACAGGCGTCCTTCCGCGATGAGTCGGGCCATGAGCGGATTATCCTCAGTCATATTGAAGTCGCCGAGTAGAACGGCAGGGAATGCACCAGCCGTTTCCCCAAGGAAGGCGATTATTCTCCCAATCTCTTCCTCCTGGCGTCGGACAGAACGTCGAAGGGTGGAGAGATGAGTTTGGTATTCATCTTCAGAAATCCTTCCTTCATCCCGTTGTCGATCCAGGAGATGGAGAATATCACGACTCTCGGGAAGGCCGGGATAGGTGTGGGCATGAACGATGTAGAGGGGTTTTTCTTCGACCGACACCAGGCCGGCCATGACATAGCGAGAGTCGGTGAAATGAAAACAGAGGAGATCGCCATAGATACCAAAAGGGTCTCCTGAAATCTGACGGGCGCCGACCCAGCGAAGGCCGAACCGCTTCTTTGCCAGAAGAACCAACCCGAGTTTGAGATTTTTCGGGATTCCGAGATTGCCGAGCTTGATCCCCCCGTTGTAGACCTGATGAATCTCATCATAACCGAGATCTTTGGCGAGCCGTCGACTGTACTGTGGGACTGGATTGGCTTCCTGGACGGCGACGAGGTCGGGGTGAAGACGTCTCAGCTCGCCGACGAGGATCTGATAGCGCTTTTCTCGTCTCTCAGCCGGTTCGAGGGGCTTCATCCTCAAAATGCCCCGTTCGTCCAGACCGAACCAGACATTCATGGTGAGGATGGAGAGGGTTTGCGAAGAGGAGAGGGTAGATAGGTGCTTCATTCCAGGATCAGAGGTCGTACAGGGGTTCGGTGTTTGACATCTGAAAAGGCCGCTCTTTGCGACGCAAAAGTTTTTTTGGAAATGTCCGTGGTCGGTTGTCCGTGGTCCGTCGTCGCAGAGTATTCCAAATAAAAGATTCCAAGTGAGACATCCTGAGCCTCAACTTCTCATCTTCAAGAATGTTTCGGTTCTGATCTGCTTGTAACGAACCACGGACAACGAACGACGGACGCGACCTCGTGGCAAATTATCGTAAAGAAATCTTTACCCCGTTGCTGATAGAATTCTGACTTTTGGGATGGTTTAGCCATGTGAGATATAGGAACTCCAACAGAAATCCAATCCACATTTGAATTCAACTACGGGAGGAATTCGTGTTCCCACCTTCCTCTTCCTACTTTTTCAGCTCTATCTCAGGGAGTTCGTTTGAGGCGTTCAGCTGAAGGAGGAAACAGGTCGTAGACTCAGCCCTGGGCGAAAAGAGCGTTGGTGACCCTCTCCACCATGGCCAACCCCTTAACCTCTTTCTCAAAAAGAGGGGCCTCTCCACAAAAATTATCAAAGGATTGGATGACTTCCTGCCTGTACCTTTCCTGCATGGCAACCCGGTTGCGGATGAATTCCGCCGTGTTCTCGTCGACCTCCGACTTGTCGATGACCTCGTTGACGAGGACCCCACCGATGGGGATACCGAAATCCTTGAACCAACCGATGAAGCGCTTGATGACAGCAATCGGAAGGCTTTCCAAGAGGGTCACGAAGAAGAATGCCGTCTTTTCCTGGTCGGTGAGAAGTCCCTGCATCTTTTCTATCCGGTCCCGAAAAGTGGTGAGATAATCAAGCAGGGCGTCCTGTTCATCCTCGGGCTTCTTCTTACGAAAGGAGAGGCTCAATCGCACCTGTCGGGCGTCCTCGCGGCTCTTTTGCATCTTCTGGACCCACAGGGCATAGACCTTGGACATGCCAAGAAGTCTCCTGGCATTTGCCGTGGGGGCTGTATCAAAGACGTAGACCTCATACTCGTCATCGAAGATGATATTGATCATATTCTCAAACATGGCCGACTCTTCAAAAGCAGGGTTCATTGTAGCCGATTCGACGAAATCCTCGGCCTTTGTCGGAATATCAGCAAACTTGAGAAACCAGGCGATCTTGTCTTTGATATCTCTCCTGGATCTCTCAATGGTCTCTGAGGTATCGATCTCACTGGCGAAAAGATTGGCTGCTCCTTCCACAGGAACGGGCTTTCCGAACACATTCTGCTCGAGGAGATTGGACAGACTATGGACAGGGTTGGTTGAAGCCAGGAGCGTTTTCTTCCCCTGCCTTGACAGCCATAAGGCCGTCGCTCCGGCGACAACCGTCTTGCCGACGCCTCCCTTGCCACCGAAATAGAGGTATCGGATATTGGGATGCTTCTGGAAGAATTCAGTCATCGTAAAATTCATATTGTCACCCCCCCAAACATAACCCTGGCCATATCCTTTATCGTATCAAGCCCCTTGATCTCATTGTCAAACTCTGGAACCATGGCAAGGACCTTGTCGCCGAACTGTTTCTTGATGGTTTCAAGACAGGTCTTCTGCATGTCGATCCTGTTTCTGAGATACTGAGGGATCTGCTGATTCTGCAGATCCTCTGAGATCACCCGATTGACCACGTAACCGGTCAGGGGAACATTGAATCGGGCAAAAAGTCCACCCGCCTTGATGGTATCGTCGATCACCATGTCTTCAGGGGTCAGAACGAAATAGAAGGCGGTCTTTTCGGTATCGGTCATGATCTTGGAAGAGGTGCCGATACGGTCTTTGATATACATGAGCTCGTTGTAAATGGCGTCTTCCTCGGTCTCTTTTTCCCGTTTCATGGTGGCGATGACCGAGTCGTACTCCCGCATCTGTTCTCTCAAACCCGTGATCTTTTCCAACCACGCATCATAGATCGATCCCATACTGAGGTAGTAAAGGGCGTGGCCGAGGGGAACCAGATCGTAGATGTAATAATCATACTTTCCTTCCACCACAATATCGACAACGGCATCGAATATGGCGCTTTCTTCCATGGCCGGTTCGGCAGAGGCTGCCTCGATATACTGCTCGATTTCCTCAGGGATCCTATCCATCCCATACATATCGATGATCTTCTGGCGGATCTCTTTCTGATATTCCTTGATCCTCTGATCCGCATCGATCTC
>CAYFYO010000002.1:0-73878 GCA_964347335.1 uncultured Thermodesulfobacteriota bacterium | reverse complement strand
GACCTTCTATCCGTGCCGGCGTTCTTTTGCCAGACACCTAATGCTGTATTCGCCCGAGGGCGATTCGGGAAGCGCCGGGGTGGGCGGCCCCATCTAACTGTCGGTTTTCCAAAAGAGGACCAAGGATTACGAACGGGCAGCCCGCACTAGCTCGAGAGGTTACAGTCGTGGCTTTCAGTGGCGTTGCCAAAACCTCTTAATCATATGCCTTCAACTTAGCCCCTTCGGGAATGACGCCAGTCTCCAAAAATCGCCACAGATCAACAAGTAGCTTGCGGGCCAAAGCCACAATTCCAATCTTTCTGAGACGACGACTCCCCGTGCCAAAGCGCTTCTGATACCACCGGCTGAGTTTACTTTGGGGTTGGTAGCGAAGCCAGGCCCAGGCAATCTGAATCGCCATCGACCGAACGTAACGGTTGCCCGCTTTGCTGATGCCTCGCTCCCGATCCCCATCTCCGCTCTGATAAGGCGTCGGAGTAAGACCGGCCAATGCTCGAACTTGCCGATAGTTACGAAAGCCTCGCCAACCAAAAAACTCCATCACATAAAGCCACGAACTGTTGGCGCCAATCCCCCGAAGCGTAAGCAATTGACGAATCATCTCTATATCTGAGCTCTCAGAGGTCTTAATAAGATCGGCTCGCTCCCCTTTGGACTCCTCAATCTGTCGATTCACCATCTTAAGCCGCCCGTACTCTCGCACAAGGCGCTTCTTCAATCCGATAGGTATTGGACTGCCATCCCACAGACGCCTGGTCTCTAAACGATCTAAGAAGACTCCTCTTACCCTCATCCGAACCCCGTAGCTTGTCAAAAGCCCCTTGATCCGGTTCGTATGGCGAGTCCGCTCCCCTTGGTCATACCTCATGAGCATTGCAAGTAACTTGCCCAAATCCATCTTGTCCGTCTTGGTCCGCTTGGCCCTGCGGTTCACCTCAATACTCGATGAGTCAACAACAAGATCTCTCACCCCTATTTGGATTAAATACCGGTGCAACCAAAACCCATCCCGACCAGCCTCATAACAACTCAGAACCCGGGTCTCACCCGATAAACCAAAACGCCTCTTGGCCAACTCAATCTCTCGCTTAACATTACGAAAATCCCCCGCCAAAACCGTCCGCTCCCGAGCCTTCTGACTAAATCCAATCCAACTGTAAATCCCAACTTCCATTGCTTCTGGCCTAATTCAAAAGCCAAATACAAATCGGGCTGATTCCTGGTATACTCTCTTCTGTGGGGTGCTGATTGGCTCATAGCTCCCTCCTTAATTGGTTTTGTCAGAAGGAGCTTACCATTGGCGGCCCACTCTGTTTAACCCCTAAAGGTTTACATAGCATCTAACTACACGTTAATTTATAGAATTCCGGACTCGAGGGCTCGATTTTGGTCGATCTCAATCGGTTTTCAGTCTTCAATTGTAAAGCGAGGGTTTGAGCCGTGACATCATCTTGCGGGTAAGCAGTGCGTTGCAAAGCGAGGGCCTCAAGGCAACGCGAGTTTGAGCCGCCCAAACTGTTCGTGCATCAGGCACTTGGCAAAGATGAAAAAGGCGTGTCTGTCAAATCGGCTTGAATCCATCATGGGAAAATACCTCTTCGATATGCAAAATTGCATCATTTTTGTGTGGAGGTGTAATGCGAGATGACCGGCATACATCTGTACTTTGCTGTAATTGTTGGGTTTGGATCCTTCTCCTTTTTTCCACTTTTTGGGCACATTTTTTGCCATTTTGCTTCTCCGAACTGAATTGAAAGCCGACCCACGAGGTTGGGCAGCATAACAAGGCGTGATCAAAGGGCCAAAACGCAGTGGTATAACGCTGGTTAATCTAAGGAGAGAGAAGATGTTCAGGAAGTCTGAGAAGATCATCGAAAAAACTCATGGAGTGGTTTCGCCGGTCATCTATCGGTATACAAAAGTCGTTATTGAAAGCGGCCAAGGCTCCTATCTCTTCGATGCAGATGGAAACCGATACTTGGACTTTGCTTCGGGAATCTGCACTTGTCCTATAGGACATTCTCATCCCGCTGTTGTAGAGGCGATCAACGGTCAATCCCAAAAGATTCTCCACGTGTGCGATCATGTTGGCTATTATGAGCCATACACGGACTACATGGATGATGTCATAAGTATCCTCCCAGGAGAACTCAGCAATGGCAAAGGGATTTTCTTAAATAGTGGCTCCGAAGCCGTGGAGGGAGCGCTAAAGCTCGCCCGTTATGTAACCCGGAGGCCCTATGTACTCAGTTTTGTAGGATCTTTCCATGGAAGAACCATGGGAGCGGCAGCTGTTACTGGAAGTACCATCACTTATCGGAAGGGTCTGAGCGGTCTCTTCCCGGGTGTTTTTCACGTTCCCTATCCGTATTGCTACCGCTGTCCGTTTGGTCATGAAGGGCCAGAAGAGAGTGAAATGGCCTGCCTCAGGTACATCGATCTAGTTCTCGAAAAGATTGTTGCGCCCGACGATTTGGCGGCAATCATCTTTGAACCTATTTCGGGTGAAGGTGGTTATGTGGTTCCTCCCCCGGGTTTTATGAAAGGGCTGAGAGAGATCTGTGACCGCACCGGGGCCCTATTGATTGCCGACGAAGTTCAGTCCGGGATTGGACGGACAGGGAAGTGGTTCGGCTGTGAGCATTTCGGCGTCGTGCCAGATATCATTGCCATGGCAAAAGCGATTGGGGGTGGGCTTCCCTTGAGTGCGGTTGTGGGAAAGAAAGAGATTATGGATAAATGGGATCCTTCCACCCACGGAACAACCTTCGGAGGGAACCCGATAAGCTGTGCAGCTGGAAAAGCCACGCTCGAAATACTTAGGGTGGAAAAGATCCTGGAAAACGTGGAGAAGGTCGGAAATTCCATCCAGGAGAAATTCAAGAGTTCGGCGGCATCATTGAGAGCAATTGGCGATGTGAGGGGAAAAGGACTCATGGTGGGAGTGGAGCTTGTGGGTCCTGACCGGGAACCGGGTACTGAACTGTTGTCAAAAGTGCTCGCCTTTGCAGGCCAAAACGGGCTAATCATTACCAAATGTGGACCCAACGTGTTGCGGATCGCCCCTCCGCTGAACATCACAAGGGAGCAGGCGGAAATGGGAGTTGACATCCTACTAACGGGAATCGAGAGATTTTCCTAGTGTTCGGGTGGCTTTTCAATAGATCTGAGACATATCAATTTAGGTCAACAATCTCGGCGTTGTCATCTGAGAGTATGGGCGATTGTAATGCATTCAACGGGCAGAGAGCTTTCGCATCCAAAGGCATGGCATGTGCTAAAGTCGGGGAGTATCGGTTAGAAATCTTTGGGATAGCCTATTCGGGTTGGGCACAATTGTCTAGCGTCGGAGGAATGAACTATGTTTTGTGGGGTCATTTGAGACTGGAACGAGCAAAAGACAAATCATCGACCAATGGGTGAAGGAGGTGATCAAAATGGCAGGGAGAACGTTTAAAATTCTGGGGATTTCTGGCAGCCCTAGGCATGCAAATACTGATATTTTGGTGAGGGAAGCGCTTAAAGGTGCCGAATCAATTGGGGATGTCAGGACAGAATTCATTGCGTGTGCGGACCTCAAAATCAAGGGAGGATGCATAAGCTGTTATGCCTGTATGAAAAAACCTGATTGGGAAAAGCTCTGCAGGGGTCATAAAGACGATTGCAATGACGTCTTCAGAAAAATGATGAAGGCGGATGGTTATTTGATTGGTGCACCTGTCTATTACGGAGGTGTTACTGGGCAATTGAAGTGTATTATGGATCGATCAATGGCGGTAGAAGCAGTGGGGTTTCCCTTCAGGAATCGTGTGGCTGGTGTGCTAACCATCGCTTATGATCGACAGGGCGGAGTCGAAGGAACAATTCACGATATTCAGCGATGGCTCATGATTCATGATTGCATTATTGTGTCAATCGGTCCAGAAAGACCACCAATGGGATCTGGATGCTATTTTGGGGCCGCTGCCGTTCAAGGGGCTCCTCAGCCCATCTTCTATCCGACTGAAGGAGAGGAAAAGGCTGTTTTACAGGACAAAGTGGGAATGGATGCGGCTAAGTTAATCGGGAAAAGAGTAGCCGAAGTTACCAAACTCATTCAAACGGGGTTTGATCATCTCTCTGAAAAAGAGTTGGAATGGCCTCGTGCGGCTATTTCACCCGACATGATTTCTTTCGTTCCGAAACAATAATGCAGTGCGTGGAAAGGAGGATCTGACTATGATTAAAAGGAGGATATTAATAGACGGAAAAGAAGTGGAATCCGAGAGCGGCCAAACCTTCAAGGTATTCAATCCGGCCACACTCGAAGCATTTGAAGAAGTGCCAAAATGCACAGAAGGTGATGTTGAAAAAGCGGTCCAATCGGCAAAAAGGGCAAGTAAAGCCTGGGCGGACGTTCCGTTATTAAAGAAGATGGAGCTAATGTACAAAGCTGCAGAAATTCTTGATGAAAGGGCTGAAGATTATGCGAGGTTAATTACCAATGAGATGGGTAAAACAATACAAGAATCTCGAGGGGAAACTCCATACGTCTCTAATCACTTTAGGATTTTCGCTGAAGAGGCAAAGAGGCTTCGAGGACAGACCTTCCCAAATAACTATTCAGAAGACAACAACCTAAGAATTTACGTGCGAAGAGAACCTATTGGTGTGGTAGCCATAATCGGTCCCTGGAACTGGCCATTCGACATTCCCTTGTTAGGAGCAGCGGCAGCACTTGGTGCCGGTAATTCAGTTGTGCTGAAGCCATCGAGTATAACTCCCGGTTGTGGCATTGAAATAGCCAAAGTTGTCAGAGATGCTGGCTTTCCAGATGGAACTTTGAATGTTTTAACTGGTCCAGGGAGTACCGTGGGTAAGGCGCTTGTCGGTCACCCGGACGTTGGTGCGGTGGGATTCACGGGCTCATACGAGGTGGGCAAGAAGATAGTGGCTAGTGCTGGAGTGAAGAAGGTTGTACTTGAGCTTGGCGATACTGGTCCGATAGTAGTTCTTGAGGACGCAAATATAGATGCTGCAGTTGATGCTGCCATGTTTGGCGTATACCATCAAGCCGGTCAAAACTGCACGTCATGCGAAAGATTGATAATCCTTCAAAGAGTTCATGAAGAATTTGTCGAAAAGTTGCTGGATAAAGTAAAAAAGATAAAAGTTGGAGATCCCTCAAAAGAAGAAACAGATATGGGGCCGGTGGCTTCAGAAGAACAGGCCCAGATCATTGACCGTCACATAAAAGATGCTGTGGACAAGGGAGCAAGATTATTGGCAGGTGGAAAACGCAAGGACCTATTCTATGAGGCCACGGTGCTGGACAATGTGACGCAGGATATGATCATTGCTAGGGAAGAAACATTTGGTCCGGTAGCGACGATAATAAAAGTGAAAAACAAAGAAGAGGCCTTGGAGATTGCCAATAGTAACCCGTACGGATTACAAGGAGCGGTTTTCACGAGTAATTTAAGAGATGCAATTGAAATGAGTGAAAAGATGAAGTTTGGCGCGGTAATTGTCAATGATACGACAAATCACTGGGATCAGTTGAGTCCTTTCGGCGGAGTCAAGGGCAGCGGTGTTGGCCGAGAGTGCAGCGAGTTCGGGATACACGAGTACACAGACATCAAGAAGACGGTAATTAATATAGCAAATGTGAGAATGTAGTGAAGTCATATTACGAGTCCTGGTTTGCCGATTTGTATCCGGATAATCTCAGAAGGGGTGAAGGTTCTGGAAAGACTTAAGGCATTAAGTGGCGGCTATCTAATTCGAGTGGGATCCCAAAGATAAGGAAAAGAACCTGGGCAAGGCAGAGGCTCTTTTGAGGGAACTGGGGAGGAAGGGGCAAAACTGGCCGTGCTCCAGGAGTATTGTTTGACTGCCTATAGGTGAGATTTTAGCCAACGCAGGTGAATTCAGCTATAGAATGGCCATAGCGGCCGTCGACATTTCAAAATTACTTGAATACCGGGAGATGATGAAGGATTGGAAGGGGCAATCAGTCCCGGAAGCCTACAGACCCCTTGTGGAATTAAGGTGTAACCCATGATGCCATTCCAACTGGGATCTCCCGCGAAAGCGGAAGGTTGAGGATATGTTATTGAGTTGTCGTTTGAAGAGCATTTGATAACAACCTCCGAATTTGGCTGGGGCTGTTCTGGTGACACTGTGCGAGATTTCAAGAGTTCTAGATTTGGACAAAAAAGGAATTGTTTATGAACAAAATAATCACACGGATGGGCGACGGTTCTTTCATCGAAATAGATGAATCCCAATTAACCAAGGACTTGGAGGAAGGGACGATAGACGCTGCTGAGAAAGGTGACGTTCCTTCCCTTTCGGAGGACGAATTAGGGCATCTTTTTGAGATCTGTGCTTCTCCAGCGAGAGTTGTAGGTGTAGAGCCAGGAAACGAGGTGGTCCTTTCTTTTGATGGTGGCACCTTGAAGCTTCAGCGGTTAGGAATAAACACCGGGAGAATCCATAACATACAAATTATGGAACGCGCATTGGGGGCCGATACCATGGAGATGGCCCATATAGACTACAGTTTTAAACCCGTAAAGACCATTCTGGGTGACGAACAGCAGGAATTTGAACAGGCCCTCCTGGTGACAAGCATCCCCTTGTTCTATGGAGCCATGCCGAATCTCGGGTCCTACAGTCAGCCTGATGGCCCTACACCGAATCCTGCAGAGTTACTCCCTCAAGGGAAAATCGTCGAAGCAAGAGCATCCTACGAAGCTGCTGTGCAGCACGCAGTTAAGGATATGGTTTATGTGGCGAGCGGCATGTATGAATCTGGGGCTGATGGGATCAACTTCGACACCACTGGGGCTGCTGGGGACGCGGACTTTCTGGCGACCTTGGAGGCTTGCGAGATTCTCAAAGGGAAATACCCCGACATGTGTGTCGAGATCGGCATGGCCGGCGAGTTCATCCTTGGAATGCATGGGGAGTTGACCTATCAGGGCGTACGGCTAGCGGGGCTGTATCCTCACCAGCAAGTCGCCTTGGCTGAAAAAGCAGGGGTGACTATTTTTGGCCCGGTAGTCAATACGAATACCTCCAAGTCCTGTCCATGGAACTTGGCCCGGGCTGTGACATTTGTGAAGACCTGTGTTGAGAATTCAACTATTCCGATCCATGTGAACATGGGTATGGGCGTAGGTGCGGTTCCTGTGGTGGACAACCCTCCAATAGATGCAGTATCCCGAGCGTCTAAAGCTATGGTTGAAATCTGTCGGTTGGACGGATTGTAGGTTGGTGTAGGCGATCCTTTGGGTATGGCGATAACTCACGCCGTTGCCTCGGGCATGGGCGGAATGCGTACCGCGGGAGATCTTGTGGCACGTATGCAAATGACCGATGGTATGAAGATCAAAGAGGCGAAGGAGTATGTGGCCGGCAGACTATCCGTGTCGGTTAGGGATCTATCGGACCCTGTATTGATGGCCGAAGTGAGAGACGATCTGGATATCGGTTTGGTAAGATCGCTTCCTAACCGAGCCAAAGGGATCGATGCGAAGTTTAGGATAGCGGAACTGTTAGACATTGAGATTAACTCGGTTAGTAGGTTCAAAAAGAGAATTGGTAGGCGTTGACTGAAATTGACGCTATATATGCTATCTGGAAGTTACAAGTTCAGATGTTGACACCTGGCCAAGGTTCGGGCGCCTCGGGTAGGGATAACAGTTCGGTTTGGCTGAGAGGCGCAACGCCGCACTGTGGCATTCTAAGTTTTGATAGCAACGGAGAGTGAACTTTGCTCGCCAGGGATAGAGGTTCCAGCTTCATTGGAAGTCGGGCTAGGTAATCGGAAGTACCACCAGACCTTGGAGGGTTTCATGAGACTAAGAGACAAGGTCTCGCTCATTGTCGGAGGTACATCCGGCATAGGATTAGCGACGGCCAGAATTTTTTCACGTGAAGGATCGAAAGTTGTCATTGTTGGAAGAAATCCTGAAAAAGGGGAGGCAGCCGCAAATCAAATAAATAAGGGTGACGGCTCTGCCATTTTCGTCAGGGCGGATGCATCTAGGGCTGAAGATGCAGAAAGAATTGCAAGATTGACAATAAAGGAATACGGAAAATTGGATGTGTTATTTAATAATGCCGGAATTGTTCTGATTAGAAAAATCGTGGAAATGACGGAAGATGAATGGGATAGAATGATGGCTGTCAATCTAAAGAGTGTGTTTCTTGTATCGAAGTTTGCTATTCCTCTTATGGAAGAACAGGGTGGGGGATCGATCATAAACACATCCTCAATTTTCGGTATATCGGGTGCCCAAAACTATGCAGCCTATTGCGCAGCAAAGGCCGCGGTAGTTCTTCTAACAAAGACCATGGCACTGGAGTGTGTCCAAAAGAACATCAGAGTCAATTGTATCAGCCCTGGGTCCGTCAGGACAGACATGCTTGAGTGGGAAATGGATTTTTACTCCCGCCAGAAAGGAAAGCCGGCCGAAGTAATCCTCGAGGAGCATGCCCGAAAAACACCTATGCACAGACTTGCAATGCCCGAGGAGATCGCCTCACTAGTTCTCTATCTGGCCTCGGACGAATCCTCTTTTGTCACCGGGTCTGATTTCGTAATTGATGGGGGTAGGCTGGCTTCGTGTGATTCACCCTCCTAGTGGGGTTTCAGAGGGTGATACGGAAGAGTGCAGAACATGAAAGGAGGTGATCATCAAAAACTCCTGATTTGATTCTTTAAGTTATGGGGAGACTTCAATTTAATGTCGGGAGAACCTTGAGGGAGGAGGTACAAGAAAATGGCTCAAAAGGATGTCTTTACAAGGACAGCTAGTGGTTTGATTAGACATGTGACACCTTCGGGAGCTCTACTTTTTAACATGTTTAACTATTCTCTTGGGTGCGCCGCATGGTTCGTAATCGCAGATGCAGTTTTTGTGTTTCCTCAGGGCCACTTCATCTGGGCGATATCCATTGCTGCTTTCCTGGTCTTGGTTAGTGGATGTTATAGCTACGTTGCACTTTCCACGGCTATGCCTCGTTCTGGAGGGGACTACGTTTATGTTAGCCGTATTCTAAGTCCGGCTATTGGGTTCGTGGGCAACTGGCTACACGTAATGGCTTTCTTCTTTTGGCTCGGAATGTGGGCTGGCATGGTAGGTACGTGGAGTTTTCCGGTGACCCTAGCAACAGTTGGCGCCTCTGCAAATATACCATTTCTAATGGGTCTGGCAGAATCTTTGGCAACGCCCATCAATTCCTTTGTAGTTGGCTCAGTTTTCATAATTGGGTTTTCCATCCTCCCCATGCTGGGGATGAGACGTTACATGCGATTTCAATTGGTCATGGGCATTATTGGCATTGCTGGATTCATTTTGACGCTTATTCTATTAATGACTGCAGACCGTTCGTTCTTCCTAAGACGATTCAGTGAATTCAGCGAACACTTTGGTGCTGTTCAAGACTATGCCAGTGTAGCCATTGGGAAAGCCAAGGCGGAGGGAGCTCAGATCGGACTACCCTTTAGAAACTTACCTACAGCAAAGATAATACTGACTGCGGCCCTGGGTAACCTTGTGTGGGGATTCTTTAATTCCTCCTATATAGCCGGGGAAATGAAAAAGGTTGAACGAAGCCAGATATTGGCGATAGTTGGAGGAATGTTGGCGGCCGCCGTTTCTCTGATCCTGGTAATGTGGGCGCTTACAAAGACTGTCGGGCTTGAGCTTTTCCAATCCCTTAACTACCTGTTTACTTTAGGATCTGAAGGATATGCTCTTCCTTGGAGCGTACCTCCGTATTATAGCACTTTCGCTAGTCTCGTTACCGATAACATAGCTGCCCTGTGTTTTATCGGGGTGGCCATGAGCATCTGGGCTGTTATGTATATCCCTACCGTCTATACAGTCATATCCAGATGTCTGATGGCCTGGTCTTTAGATAGGGTTGCGCCTCAGTTTTTGGGAGATGTTAATCCCAGATACAAAGTTCCTATCAAAGGGATCATTGTGGCCATGATCGGGGGAGAGATAAGTCTGTTGATCTATGTCTATCGGGCAGCGTTTTTTAAAATGATCCCAGCTTACTCCTTGGAGAATATTTCTTTCATACTGCTAGGGGTTGCTGCGATGGTTTTTCCGTACTGGAAGAAGGAAATCTTCGAGGCGTCACCGATGAATCAACGAATCGGTAGAGTTCCAATCGTGAGCATTTCTGGGTTCATTTTCGCCGTGATTAGCGCATTGAGATCCTTCATATACCTGGTGGATCCGGCCTATCGGTTCGTTTGGACCTTACCGGTAACTGGAGTGTTTCTGTTGGTAATTTTGGCAGGGATTCTTCTCTTCTACGGTATGAAGCTATATAACAGGAAAAAGGGCATCGATGTGGGCCTGGCTTTCAAGGAAATACCGCCGGAGTAGTCATCGACGTGTAAGATTGGAGAATAGCTAAATGCGGTGGGAGGAGGAAGCAAGGAGATTTGTTAAGACCGCTGAGGAGAGAGGTATTCTCCTAAGGGTAATGGGGGCGGTGGCATATAGAATTCATTGCCCCGCCTCCACCAACCTACTTGATCAACTACGTCGGGATATTTCGGATCTGGATTTTGCTTCTTTAAGGTCTTATTCAGGACAGGTCGTCTCTATGTTTGAGGAGTTGGGTTATTCGCTAAACTACGGACGATTCATGGATCGAAAGAAATTTGTTAGTAGTAGCGGTAATCGGGTGGCAGATGTCTTTTTCGACCGGTTGGAAATGTGTCATTGCATAGAGTTCAAGAATCGCCTAACCGTTGATTACCCGACGATAAGTCTCGCTGACTTAGTACTGGAGAAGCTACAGATAGTTAAAATCACCGAGAAGGATTTCAAAGATCTGATCGTGCTTTTCATAGAACACGATGTGTCGGGAAATGACGAGGAGACAATTAATTCAAAATATATTGCTCAACTTCTTTCGGGTGATTGGGGTTTTTATTATACGGCGAAATCAAATTTGAAGAAACTTAGTGAGAAAGTTAGAGACCGTAAGGATCTTTTGGGTATGGAATTGTCGAAGGTGGAAAGTCGTATTGAAAAACTTATTGGTGCGATTGAGCAGCAAGAGAAGTCGCTGGGGTGGAAGCTAAGGGCTATGATTGGCACTCGAATGAAATGGTACGCCGATGTAGAGGATATTGTGAAATCTTGAGGGGAAGAGTTAATGGCCACGAGAGTTTTTTTTGCCACGGACGTTCACGGGTCGGAGAGATGTTTTAGAAAATTTGTCAATGCTGGGAAGTTCTATAAGGCGGATGTTCTTATTCTGGGTGGTGATCTCACGGGGAAAATGATCGTTCCTATCATTAGAGTGTCTGAGGATAGATTTCAATGTGATTTCTTCGAGAAATCAAGTACTTTGAGAACACCAGAAGAGCTGGAAGAGTTGAAAAAACGGATTGTAAATTCAGGTTACTATTTCTATGTCCTTACTGCCGAGGAGAAGGAGAAGCTCAGTTCTTCTCCAGAACAAAAGAATGAGCTTTTTGCTAGTTTGATGCGAGATAGGCTAAAGCAGTGGATAGAGTTAGCTGAGGAACGTCTTAGGCCTACTGGAATTAGATGCTATATGACCGGAGGCAATGATGATCCTTGGGACATTAATGCAATACTGAGGAGTTCTGACTATGTTGTCGATCCGGAGGACCAGGTAGTTCAGATTGATGAGCACCATGAGATGATAAGCTCGAGTTTGTCTAATCTTACTCCCTGGAGGTGTCCCAGAGATGTCTCTGAAGAAGAGATGAGGGGGAAGATCGAAGAGGTAGCCTCGCGGATCCAGAACATGGAGAAGTGTATCTTTAATCTGCATTGTCCTCCTAACGATACTGGGATAGACACGGCCATTGAAATCGATGAGAGTTTGAGGCCAGTGGGTCTGGGAGGCCAATTTCATGAGGTTCCAGTGGGCAGTGAGGCCGTTAGGGTTTGTATAGAGAGATATCAGCCCCTTTTGGGGTTACACGGACACATTCATGAGTCAAGGGGTGCTTTTAGGATTGGGAGAACATTATGTTTGAATCCCGGCAGTGAGTACTCGGAGGGGATTTTGAGAGGTGTCATCATTGATTTGGACAAAAAGGGTATCAAGAACTACCAGTTTATATCCGGATAATCTCAGGAGGGGTGGAGGATATGGAGAGACCAAGATATAAGGTGGCGGCTATCCAATTCGAGTGGGATCCCGAAGATAAGGGGAAGAACCTGGCCAAGGCAGAAGCTCTTTTGAGCGAGGCTGGGGAGGAAGGGGCAAAACTGGCCGTGCTCCAGGAGTATTTTTTGACTGCCTATGGGAGAAAGAAAGATGCTGAACCCATACCAGGACCTACGACTCAACGCCTTGGGGAGATAGCTGTGCGCTATGAGATGTACGTAGCTGCTGGGACTTTGGTAGAGAAGGAAGGGGACAAGTTCTATTCAACTCTTCCTTTCATAGGTCCTTCGGGAGAGGTTTTGGCTAAGTATCGAAAGGTTCATATTTTCCCTGTTCCCGGAATATGGGAGGAAGCTCAGTTTGAACGAGGCAAGGAGATCCCAGTTTATAAGACAGATGGCATCGGGAGTATAGGTCTTCTGGCAGCGGTAGACCTGGATGTTCCTATTGCTCCATGGGTAGCAACTCAGAAGGGATGCGAAGTATTAGTTGCTCCCCATATTTGCTCTGGTGAGTGGGTTGACGCTCATCGGTATCTGCTTTGTGCTGCCGCATGGAGCAATATGATCTATATTGTGGCTCCTAATCCCGTGGGTTATTTTAGGAATACTCCTTCTGGAGATATGTATTTTTTAGGTGGCAGTAGAATCATAAGTCCGATGGGGGAGATTTTAGCCAATGCAGGTGAATTTAGCGATGGAATAGCTATAGCAACCATCGACATTTCAAAACTATATGAATACCGGGAGATGATGAAGGATTGGAAGGGGCAATCAGTCCCAGAAGCTTATCGGCCCTTTGTAGAATTGAGAGCGAAACCTTGATGCCATTAAGACTGGAAGTCTCTGCGAAAGTAGGAGGATCGAGAATCAACAGTGTCCATTGTGCTATTCATTCAATTCAACGAGTCAGGTCGTGTTCTCGGTACCGGCTGCTTCGCGGTCTCGCTATCATAGTGAATTCCGTGTCTTAAACAGACCAGACTATCATCGTTTCATCTTGCCGACGTAAGCCGCACTCCTCTGGGCATCCGCGGGAAAAAACAATTCGGCCGCAAACTTCAGACTGGGTCGTAGCGATATAGACACGGGGGATGAACCGGATCCAGCAAAGGCAGCTCTGGAAGAGGTTTTGGGGGACCTGGGAAGGTCCGGAATAAAGTTAGCGACCAGTTGAAATCCCAAATGCTTCGAATCTTTTTGGGGATATGCCAGAAATGAAGGGAACGAAATTAGATATTCGGGACGGAAACCCTAAGGCTCCGAAACATGGCTATGACTGTTACAGAAATTACTCACTCAGCTAAGTCCGTCGTGGACATCATGCGTCTCGAAGGCTTTTTGAATGGTATCGCACAGGATAGAGGCGGTTTAGGAGAGTAAGCGATCGTGCCCCAGATGACGAGTTGAGATCAATGTCACCCCGTAATTCACTTAGATGGTGACCCAGTATTATGATTTTTGACTTATGAAGAAATTGAGGCCTACTTGTCTGCTTTGAAGGAAGGAAACCAAACCGATGGCCTCATGAGGGAGGCGAGAATGAGGGAGAAGATCTATCGTGTAAATATGCGTAAGGAGAAAGTCATTGAGCAGAATTGGGAGAGTGGGAAGGATACGCTTCTAGGTGGACGAGCCTTAACATCAAAGATTGTGGCAGATGAGGTGGATCCCCTTTGCCATCCTCTCGGGGAAAGGAATAAGCTCGTAATCGCAACTGGATATATGGCCGGCATTCCGTTCAGCTGCAACGGTCGTCTTTCGATAGGGTGCAAGAGCCTCTTAACAGGGGGAATCAAGGAAAGCAATGTTGGTGGTTCGGCTGGCCAGAGAATGGCCGCAGCTGGTACGAAGGCCATTATTATCGAAGGAAGGCCAACTTCCAGAGAAGCACATATTTTGAGAGTCACCAAAGGCGGACTCACAATTGAGAAAGCCGATAAGTTGTGGGGAATGAAGAACTACGAGGTTGTGCAACACCTGAGGGAGAGGTTCGGGGAAAGAAGTGGAATTCTTTCTATCGGCGTGGCAGGGGAAATGAAATTGGGTGCCGCGAGCATCGCCGCGATGGACACAAGCGGAAGGCCAGGACATCATGCGGCACGGGGGGGATGTGGTGCGGTGATGGGCTCTAAAGGGATTAAGGCCATCGTATTTGACACCACCGAGACGGTTACCCCATCTTTTTCGGACAGGGAAAGGATTGTAAAGCTCTCGAGGGAGTTTGGGAAGAAAATGGCCGAGACGAAGACAGCCCTCTCCAAATATGGGACCGCCGTATCAATCAACATTATCAATGAGGCGGGTGGGCTCCCAACGAGGAATTTTAGAGATGGACGTTTTAATCATGCGAATGAGATTAGCGGAGAAACTCTTCATGAATTGATTATTGAAAGGGAGGGTAAACCGACTCATGCATGTATGCCCGGGTGTACCATCGCCTGTTCCAACGTTTACATGGATAAGCGACGAAAGTTCCTCACAACCAGTTTGGAGTACGAAACGATTGTCATGCTGGGGTCAAATCTGGGAGTTAACGACCTGGATATCATCGCACAGTTGGACAGGCTGTGCGATGACATTGGGCTTGATACGATCGAAACAGGGGGAGCGTTAGGTGTATTGATGGAATCGGGATATTTGGCGTTTGGTGACGGCGGGGGGGCTATCAAAGTCGTTCAAGAGATCGGGCAGGGTACAGTTCTGGGACGAGTGGTGGGCAGTGGAGCGGCGGCCGTGGGAAGGGTTTTTGGTCAGACCAGGGTGCCAACCGTTAAGGGTCAAGGAATGCCAGCATTTGACCCGAGAGCCTTAAAGGGAATGGGAGTAACCTTCTGCACGTCCCCTATGGGAGCAGACCATACTGCGGGCAGTTGTCTGCCTGGACGACCGGGATTTGATCCATCCTATGTTGTAGGACCGGCGGACCCGAAAGGTCAAGAAGTGATCTCTCGGGAGCTTCAGATTATGTTGGCATCCATTGATGCGGCGGGTGTGTGTTTTTTCGTCGGTTCAACCTTGGAGACACTGGACATCTTCGCAGATTTCCTGACTGCAAAATATGGAAAAGTTTTTTCCAAAGCGGATATGATTCAGATAGGGGTGGAGACCTTGGTTCGAGAATATTCGTTCAACGAAAAAGCGGGATTGAGGCGCGTGGATAAAGTACCGGATTTCTTTAGGGAAGAGGTCCTGTCATCAAAGCAAACCGTTTTTGATGTCACAGACCAACAACTAGAAAGTGTTTACCAGTTGTATAACCGTATGGCACAAGAGGAAAGATAAATTTTTTGCCCTCCAGTGGACTGATTCCCTTGTTTGTTGTCAAAAAGAATGTATCATGTGAACGAGAAGGGATATTCCTTCTCAGATGGATGATAGGAACAAAACTTTTTCCACCCCTGAAAAATGCCTAGTGTGTGGTCCAGTGGAAAGGCCCCAAGAATCATTTAATTCGAAGGCGCTTCACCAAAATTGGCTGCGCTAAGTTTATAACTCTATAAGGAAATTGTCATACAAGAGGACATGAATGCGTTTCAATCGTGTCACCAAAGAAGTCTTGGAGTTGTTGAAATCTCTTGTGGGACCGAATTGGGTCTCGACGGGGCAATCGGTGCTCGACCTCCATTCCCGAGATGAGTCCTATCATAAGGGGTACCGACCCGATGTCGTCGTGTGGCCCCACTCAACCGAAGAGGTCGTTGCCATCCTGAAACTGGCCAATGAGCGGATGATTCCGGTCACGCCCTGGGGGTCGGGAACGAGTCTCGAGGGAAACCCGCTTCCCGTCGAGGGGGGCATTCTCCTCGATTTCGACCGGATGGACCAAATCCTGGCCGTGAGGGCCGATGACTTTCAAGTCGATGTCCAGCCGGGGGTGAAATACAAAGACATGAATCGGGTTCTGGCCCGTCAGGGTCTGTTTTTCGCCCCAGATCCTGGAGCAAATGCCACCATTGGAGGCATGGTGGCCAACAATGCGAGCGGCGTAAGGACAGTCAAATATGGTTCAACCCGGGACAACGTCCTGAGATTGATGGTGGTTCTTCCGACAGGCGAGATTTTTCGCGCCGGTTCTCTTTCCCACAAAACCTCATCAGGCTATGACATTGTTCGACTGTTAGTCGGATCTGAAGGAACCCTTGGAATCATGACAGAAATCACCTTGAGGCTTTCCGGGATCCCCGAAAAATTCAGCGCCGCTGTCGTGACTTTTGGTTCGGTCAAGAATGCGACTGATGCCGTCTATGAAATCATGGGTTCAGGACTTACACCAGCGGCGCTGGAACTGCTGGATGCTGCGACCGTTGGAGCCATTAACCGAGACGGTAAGGTGAGGTTGGCAGAAAAGCCGACCCTTTTTCTTGAATTCACAGGATCCAGTGATGTCTGCTTGGAGGAAGACCTCAGGCTGGCAAAGGAAATCTGTGAAGACCATGGGGCTATGGGTTTTGAATCGGGCGTGGGCCGTGAAGAGCGGAATCGCCTCTGGGAGGTCCGGCACGAGGCATACGAATCGGTGCGGCGGTCTAATCCGGGATTCGATATTTTGATTGTGGATACAGCGGTACCCCTGTCAAAGTATTCGAGCATGGTCGAAGAGGCCAGAAGGATTGCGGCCTCCTATCATTTGAAAGCCTATGCCCTGGGCCATGCCGGGGACGGAAATATTCACCTCAACATTGTCGGTCGCATGGAGGACCAAGAGTTTTCTGAAAGGCTGAATCGGGCGAATGAAGAGATCGTTTCCTATGCCATCTCCCTGGGTGGCACGGCGACTGGGGAGCACGGTGTTGGTATCGGGAAAAGACGATTTATGGTCCAGGAACATGGGGAGGGAGTCAAACTGATGAAAAAGATCAAGGACCTTCTGGATCCCAACGGCATATTGAATCCGGGTAAGATCCTGCCTCAATAGTCCCAGTGAGCTCCCTAATCTTCACTGATCATGTGTTTCTTTTTGCTTATCATAGGGTCCCGAAGACTTGAATGTAGGATGTGAGAGATCACGGAGAAACGGGAAAACGGGAGCTGGAGCTCAGGGTCGTTGTTGGGGGTCCTTTGGACATGATTCATTGCTCACGGATATTCATCCACCTATTCAGGGTCAGGGCGAGGGGATTTCATCCGTGGTCGAAAAACTCCTTCATGACAACTGACAACCGACAACTGACACCCTGCAGAAAGCCTCTATACAGGGAAGGGTAGCCCTTTCAAGGGACCTCGTGAAACTTCGGATCAATCGAGACCTCCATGGCCCATCGGATTGAAATTGCGTTGAAGCCAGATCTTGTGGACGCGCGTGGTGAACGGATTCGGCAGAGGATCGGCCGGGATCTCCGCTTTCCTGTCGAACGCGTGCGAACGATAGATGTTTACACCGTCGACTCCGGCCTCTCCAGAGAGGAACTGGAAGCCCTGGCCTCTGATGTCTATCTCGACCCGGTCAGCCAGCTATACAAGATTGATGCTCCCCTGGCATTGGACTTTGACTGGCTGGTCGAGGTGGGGTTCAAACCCGGGGTGACTGACAATGTAGGAAAGACAGCTACAGAGGCCGCAATGCTTCGATTGGGAAGGTCCTTTGGCGAGAATGAAAAGGTTTATACCTCTACCCAGTACGTCATCTCGGGGAAGATTTCGCGGGCGCAGGTCGAAAGCATTGCAACGGCACTTCTCGGCAACACCCTCATTCAGAGGTTTGATATTTTGGATCGTGAGATGTGGGAGAGGGGCGACCGCTTCCATCCGGTTGTTCCGAAGGTCGAGGGGGCGGATCGACACGCAGTCGAGCGAATCAGTCTCGAGGTGGGCGATGATACACTTATGGAAATCAGCCGGCAGAGACTTCTCGCACTCAGTCTCACCGAGATGAAGGCGATTCAGGCGTATCTGAGAGACCCTCGGGTGGGGAAAGAGCGAGCGGCTCAGGCTTTGGATGGTCAGATCACGGATGTGGAAATCGAGGCTTTGGCCCAGACCTGGTCTGAACACTGTAAGCACAAAATATTCAATGCATTGATCGATTATTGGGACGACGCGGGTCAGAAAACAACGATCGATAGCCTATTCGAAACCTTTGTCAAGGGAGCCACGGAAAGCATCAGGGAACGTCTTGGACCGGCAGACTGGTGCCTTTCGGTCTTCCACGACAACGCAGGTGTGGTGGAATTCAACCGGGATTACAGCCTAGTCTTCAAAGTGGAAACCCACAACACCCCATCGGCTCTGGATCCTTACGGTGGTGCCCTTACCGGAATCGTTGGGGTCAATCGGGACCCCTTCGGAACTGGGAAGGGGGCGAGGCTCATCTTCAATACCGATGTGTTCTGTTTCGCACCGCCAGACTATCAGGGGTCCCTCCCCCCCAGACTCTTCCACCCTCGGAGAGTTTTCGAAGGTGTACGGGAGGGCGTTGAGCATGGAGGGAACAAAAGCGGGATTCCGACAGTCAACGGCAGCATCGTCTTTGATGATCGATTTGCGGGAAAGCCACTCGTCTTCTGCGGCACGGGTGGCATTATTCCCCGGAGGATCCTGGGAGAGGAGAGCCACATCAAGCGGGTCGATCCAGGAGATCTTATTGTCATGGTTGGAGGACGAATTGGAAAAGATGGGATCCATGGAGCCACTTTCTCCTCGGAGGAACTCCACGAGCAATCTCCCACAGCGGCCGTCCAGATTGGAGATCCCATCACACAGAAAAAGATGACCGATTTCCTTCTCATCGCGAGAGATCGGGGCCTCTATAAGGCCATCACCGACAACGGAGCAGGGGGGCTTTCGAGTTCGGTGGGAGAGACCGGACGTCATATCGGGTGCGAACTCCATCTGGATAAAGCCCCGTTGAAGTACTCAGGGCTTGATCCGTGGGAGATCCTGCTTTCCGAGGCACAAGAGCGGATGACCTTGGCTGTCTCATCGGAAAAAATCGATGAGTTTTTCGAGCTCTCTCGACTGATGGACGTGGAATCCACGGTCCTCGGGAGATTCGTCGACACCGGTCGCTTTCATATTCTCTATCAGGGTCAAACTGTTGGTCTCCTCTCTATGGATTTTCTCCATGAGGGCCTCCCAAAAATGCAGCTCGAGGCGCGATGGAGCCGTCCGGTCCACTCGGAGCCCGCTTTTTCAGAGCCCAAGGACCTCACCTCATCGTTAAGTGAGATCCTCGGCCGATGGAATGTTTGCAGTAAGGAGAGTGTGATTCGGCAGTATGATCATGAGGTTCAGGGAGGGAGCGTGATCAAGCCCCTCGGAGGTGTCGAGAGCGACGGTCCGAATGACGCGGCTGTCCTCCGCCCCGTCTTGGGGTCGATGGAGGGGGTCGTCGTTTCCCATGGAATCTGTCCGAGGTATAGCGATATTGATACCTATTGGATGATGGCGTGCGCCATCGATGAGGCGGTTCGGAATGCACTCTCTGTGGGTGGACGGCCCGATCGGATGGCAGGTTTGGACAATTTCTGCTGGTGTGATCCAGTCCAGTCGGAAAAGACGCCAGACGGTCATTATAAGTTAGCCCAGTTGGTCCGGGCAAACCAGGCCCTTTACGACTATACGGTTGCCTACGGCATTCCCCTCATTTCCGGGAAAGACAGCATGAAGAACGACACCATAATCGGCGAAGTGAAGATATCCATTCCTCCTACGGTTCTCTTTTCCATTATTGGGAAGATAGACGATGTCCGGAAGGCTGTGACGGCCGATTGCAAGAGCCCAAATGACCTGGTTTATGTGTTGGGGGTGACCCGTAATGAGCTCGGTGGGTCTGAGTATTTTGCGAGCAAAGGGCACATGGGGAATCAAGTTCCTATCGTCGATCCCGAGAAAGCAGTCCTCCTCTACAGGGCCCTTCACAGGGCCATTGAGGAGGGTTTGGTGGGTTCGTGTCATGATTGTTCTGACGGCGGTCTTGCCGTGACCCTTGCAGAGGTGGCTTTTTCAGGAGGTTTAGGGATGACGGTAGACCTGAGAAAGGTCCCCACAGAAGGTGTCGAACGAGACGATTTTCTTCTCTTCTCCGAATCTCAGAGTCGCTTCGTTGTCACCGTTTGCCCCGAAGCCAGGGACGCCTTCGACAGGATATTCTCGGGGCAAGCCTATGCCCCTGTCGGCACAGTGAGGCAGGATGATCGATTCGAACTGACGGGTCTTGGGGGAAAGACGATTGTCCAGACCTATATTCAATCCCTGAAAGAGGCCTGGCAGAGTCCCCTTGCGCAAGTCGAATAAGCACGGTGGAACGGTCCTACTCGCCCATGAGAACGATACTGCTGTACCATGCCTCCACTCCCTCGTTGGTGTCCTCGGTATCCGTAAGGACAACGATTGCTGAAAGCCCCGGCGGCGCGGCCATGAAGAGCCGCTCGTAATCTTCGACGAGGTTTCTTTCCTCCCAGATCCATCGGTTGGCCATTTCGTTACCAGTTTCAACGAACACGATTTTGTGATTCCGCGAGCTTGGAGAGTCGAGGACTTTACCGAGTGGTAGGCGGTTTCCCCAGATGTAGTCGATCTTGAATCCGGATGGTTCTCTCGCAGTGCTCTCGATACCGAGTGACTTGAGGAGTTCCTCGATTTGTGGTGAAACGGGTGGGGGTTTTTCGACTCGTTTTCCAAAAATCACGCGGATCCTGGCCGTGCTGTCGTTCCGATCTTTCTGATTCTCAACCGCCATTCCGACGACTCGATTGATCTTCCATCTCCAGACCAGAAGGGGAAACTCCTCGAGGTTGACATTGAGCGTTTTCAGAAGGCCAGATGCACTCCCCAGGCTCTTGACATGGAGGACCATGCTCTCGTCTTCCTGGGTGAGAGAAAATTCGTTCTCTGCCGTCGCGGGATAGGTGAGAAGTTCCCATCCCTCAGGAGGGAATTCCGAATCCTCGCCCTGCCGGAAACCAAGAAGGATTGTTTTCTCCTTTCCGAGCGCAGGTCTCAGAAAACCGATAAGGATAAAGAGGCAAATAAAGACAAAGAGCGGGGAGGCGCTCTGGAACCATTGAAGATTGAGCTTTTTCAGGACGGTTTTTTTCATGATCATTCTCTATTATTCTGAGAACGAATCTGATGTCAAGGTAAAGCAAAGAAGATGGTGACACCGATCGCCGCTGAAATCACAAAGGGATTGACAAGAGACCAGGCCTTCTATAAGTAGAATGGTCTAAGATCGTAGGATTTTCAGATCGCTTTTTGTAGAGTGGACTTCACAGGGCAAGACCCATGTCCGTATCGTTCATCAAGGGTCTGGAAGCTGACTGCCGATAGCCGACAGCAGAAGTGCCATGCCGCATTCATTTGTCGTCCTTCTTTTTGAACTCTCCTTGGTCCTCACAGCTGCCAAGCTCGGCGGGCTCGCGGCGCGAACGGTTCGCCTGCCGGTCGTGCTGGGAGAACTCTGCGCCGGGGTGATTCTGGGCAACTTGACGCTTGTTGGGATCGGTTTCTTCGAGGGGATTCAGCACGATCCCAGTCTCGCCACACTGGCTGAACTGGGTGTCATCCTGCTGATGTTTGAGGTGGGGGTGGAGAGCACCGTTCCGGACTTGATGCGTGTAGGGAGAAGTGCACTGCTTGTGGCGCTCCTCGGTGTGATTACGCCATTTGTCGTGGGTTTTGGGACGGTAAGGCTGTTTTTCCCCGATTTTTCACTCTGGGTAGATATCTTTCTGGGAGCCACCCTCTGTGCGACGAGTGTGGGAATCAGTGCCAGGGTGTTGAAGGATCTGGATAGCATACAGAGTTCGGAAGGGAGAACAATTCTCGGGGCTGCTGTGGTGGATGACGTTCTTGGTCTGATCATTCTGGCCGTTGTCGTCGCCATGATCGGTTCTTCGGATTCAACCGGCTCAACATCGATCATGGGAAAGGTGCTGGTGATACTCTCAAAAGCTTTTGGTTTCTTGATCGTCGGGACGATTCTCGGAGTGCTCTTCAGCAAGCGCTTATACCGTTGGGCGGCGGGTTTGCAAATGAGAGGGATGCTACTCACCCTGTCCTTGACGCTGTGTTTTGCCTTTGCTTTTCTTGCTCACAAATTCGGACTCGCGCCGATTGTCGGTGCTTTTTCTGCTGGTCTTATTCTAGAACCCGAGCATTCCCGGTTCTTCAGACTGGAGAAGGACAGCCTGGAACATCTCCTCACCCCCCTCTCGACACTCTTTGTGCCCATATTCTTTCTTCACATGGGCATGCAGGTCGATCTCGGGGCCCTATTTTCGGTCAAGGCTATGGTGTTAGGTCTCGTGCTTTCCACAGCGGCAGTGGCCGGAAAGATGGCCTGCGCGGCAGGGGTTATCCGAGGGAAAGAGGCGCCAGATCGGTGGGCTGTTGCCCTTGGGATGGTTCCTCGAGGTGAGGTGGGATTAATATTTGCTGGCCTCGGTGCCGGGCTTAAGATTGCAGGTGTGCCCCTTCTGGATCCGACCCTTTATGCGGCTATCATCATGATGGTTTTCATTACGACGGCCATGACACCTCCTCTCCTCACCCAGAGACTCCTAAAAAGGGGTCAAGTCTGCTCTTGACTCTTATCGAATCTTTGTGATACCGCTTCCCACATGTCCAGGCCACTGAGAATACAGTATCGAGATGCATGGTATCATGTGATGAACCGCGGGAGACGGGGTGAGCCCGTATTTCGGAGTCATCGGGACTACGCGCTTTTTGTTCATCTTCTCAAGAAAACCGCTGAGATCTGGAATCTTCGGGTTGCGGCCTACTGCTTGGTGCCCAACCACTACCATCTTCTCGTCCAGACCCCGGATGGTAATATATCCAGATGTATGCGACACATCGATGGTGTTTACACCCAGCGCTACAACCGCCTTCACCAGAGTGACGGACAACTGTTTCGGGGTCGATACAAGTCGATTCTCGTTGATGCTGAAAGCTATCTACTGCAACTGGTCCGATACATTCACCGAAACCCCCTGAGGGCAGGCCTAGCGGAAAAGCTCGAAAGATACGATTGGAGTAGCCATAAAGGCTATTTATCGGATGCAAAGAGATGGAACTGGCTCCACAAGGTATATATCCTTTCCATGTTATCTCAGAGAAAGACGGAAAGGGTAAGGAGGTACCGGGAGTTTGTGTCTTTGGAAGATGAAGCAGAGATCGCCCAGATATTCGAGAGTAAGAAGTGGCCGTCGCTTTTGGGCTCAGAGGTTTTTCTCAATCGAATAAAAGGGAGGTTTTTCCCCAGGGAAGTCGATGATGAGGTCCCCCAGTTCAGAGAACTTGCACCTGATCCGGATCGAATCAAAAGGGTTGTTTGCGAGTCTTACGGGGTCAGTGAATCTGATCTCCTGCGATCCAGAAGAGGGACACTCAATCAGCCGAGAAACGTGGCGATCTATTTGACTCGACGGCTGCGAGGTGACGGTCTAAAACAAGTTGGCCAAGAGTTTCACATTGGCAAATACAGTTCGGTCAGTAGCGTCATTGAGAGAATGAGGGCCCTCATTGACAAAGATCGAAACCTGAGGGAAAGAGTTGAAAGGCTTATGGCGGTCTTGAAAAAGAGTCAAGAGCAGACTTGACCCCTTTGGGACTCCTTTGGTGTTACGATGGGAGAGATTGTCATACGGCGGGGTTTTGCGGAGACCCCAGACGGCCAGATTCATTTTGCAGTGGCCGGCGAGGGAAAGCCGGTTTTGCTCTTGCATCAGACCCCACGTTCTTGGGACGAATATCGCGAAGTCCTACCCATCATGGGTCAGAAGTACCGGGCTATCGCGATGGACACGATCGGCTTCGGAGATTCATATAGGCTCGAGGCGGAAGGTTCAATCGAGGCCTATGGCCGAGGTGTCATCGCCTTTCTCGATGCGATGTCCATTGACCGCGTCTCTATCGTTGGGCATCACACCGGAGGTGTCATTGCTGTTGAAGTGGCCGCTTCATACCCCGAACGTGTCAGCAAGTTGGTTCTGTCCTCGACCCCCTATGTCGATGCCGCCGACCGGGAGCGTCGAAAGGGGCAGCCTCCAATCGATCAGGTTGAGCCGAAAGAGGACGGATCGCATCTGACCGAACTCTGGCAGAAAAGGATGAACTTCTATCCGAAAACCCGCCCTGACCTTCTCGCCCGATTTGTGATTGACGCGCTCAAGGTCGGGGAGAGGGTCGAGGAAGGACACCACGCAGTCAGTCGGTATACGATGGAAAAAAAAGTCGCATTCATTCAGGCTCCCACGCTCATCCTCGCAGGGACGGACGATCCCTTCTCATTTCCTCGAATGGAGCCCCTCTCCAAGGCCATAAAGGGGAGTCGTACCGCTATCATTAGGGGCGGCATGGTTCCAATGGTTGATCAGATGCCGGAGGCGTTTGCGAAGGTTGTCATGGATTTTTTGGACATCTCCTCGAATCATAATCGTTGACACCTTGAGAACGATGAACTATATTCGCCTAGACGACAGAGATTTTGTATTGCTAAATCAAGGGATTAGCCTATCAAATGGGGGAGGTGATGAGAGACTTCAAGAAAGGGGGTACATGGCCTTAAACTTTAGGAGGAAAAGGAGGGAACGATTATGAGGAAAAAATACCTGGTTATCATGCTTGCATTGGCTCTCATCTTGAGCGTTTTGACCTTCGGAGCAGTTTCCCCTTCGTGGGCGGACAGGGATGCAATCAAGGTTGGGATGTCCCTGTCCATGAGCGGGAAGTATGATGTATTCGGCAAACGGGAGCTCTGGGGTTCGAAATTGTGGGCCCAGTGGGTGAATGAAAAAGGCGGCATTCACGTCAAGGAGCTCGGAAAGAAACTCCCCATCGAGCTGGTCTGGTACGACGATAAGAGTGACAAGGGCGTTACCGTTAAGATGATCGAAAGGTTGATTGTTGAAGACAAGGTCGACTACATCCTCGGCCCTTATGGAAGTGGCTTGAACATGGCCGCTGCTTCGGTTACCGAGCGGTATGGGAAGCTCATGATTATTCATGCCGGGGCCTCGGACAAGATCTATCACCGGGGGTGGAAGTATGTGATCGGTGTTCTCACACCATCGACTCGCTATTACATGAGCGCCATGGAGATGATGGCGAAACTAAAACCCGAGGTCAAAAGAATCGCAATCATTGTCGAGGACAACCCCTTTAACCTCTCCATAAGGGATGGCATCAGGATGTGGGCTAAGGTCTTGGGATTTGAAGAGGTGTTTCATGAGGTGTACCCTCTTCATCCAACGGATCTTTCACCCATATTGACGAAGGTGAAGGGGGCCGATCAGGATGCCATTTTGGCCGCTTCCCACTTCAAGGATGGGGCATTGCTGGCCAAGCAGATCGCGGAATACAAAGTCTACACGAAATTGATCGGGTTTGGATCTGCCCCCTCTACCACCGAGTGGTGGAAGACCCTGGGGAGTGCCGCTAATTATCATATCTCCACATCACAGTGGGAACCAGTCGACGCCCCAGATCCGGCAAAATTCCCCAATTGGTATGGCCCCAAGATGACGGGAAAAGCGTTCAACGAATGGTTCAAGAAAACGTGGGGAGAACCAACGGATTTCCGGGGAACCCAGATCTTTCAGGCGGGTCTCGCTCTCCAGTGGGGCATTGAAAAGAGTGGTAGCCTCGATACGGACAAGATCCGGAAGGCCCTCAATGACATGGACTTCATGTCCTTCTACGGGCGCTGCAAGATCGACCCAGAGACAGGCATTCAAGTGGGCCACGAGATGGTCGTCCCCCAATGGCAAGACGGTAAATTGGTTGTTGTCTGGCCGCTCAGTCTCGCAGAAGCGAAACTGGTCTATCCGATCCCTTTTTGGGAATAGAGATAGCTTATCCAGGAGTCAGATGCGAGGAGAACGGTTGAGTCATGCCGTATCTGACCCCTGGAGTCTACCGTACGGTGCCTGTGTAAAGAGACCCTATCAGCCTTAACCTCGTCCCCGCCCTCTGAGCTTCGCCCTGACCGCCCGCCCGTGTGAGATGGCCTGAAGTGAGACGGAAGGGTTGAGCGACCAGTATCGCCATGATCGGTTTAAGGGAAATCCTACAGATTGTCATCAATGGCCTCCTCATTGGTGGGGTTTACGGCCTGGCAGCACTCGGGCTGAGCCTCATCTGGGGTGTGATGAAAGTCGTTAACCTCGCCCACGGTGCCTTCATCATGCTCGGTGCCTATGTCAGCTACTGGGCCTTCAAATTTCTCGGACTTCATCCCTTGGTCTCGATTGTACTGGGCCTCTTCATCGGGTTGGGCGTTGGAATCCTCATTTACAGATCCGTAATCGACAGGATCATCGCGTCTGCCTCGAATGATTTTGAGATGGAGATGATGACGCTCCTCTTCACCTTTGCGGTCTCCATCATCCTCTACGGGGCTGCACTGAATGTCTGGGGAGCAGACATCAGGGGTATTCCGATCGTCATGCCGCCACTCTCGGTTGTTGGAATCGAAATTCCGACGTCGCGGCTCGCGACCTTCGTCGTGGCGGTGATTTGCGGGGTTATCCTTCAGCAATTTCTCAAAAGAACATACCTTGGAAAGGCGATCAGAGCGGTCATGCAGAGTAGAGATGTCTCCATGCTCTCGGGGATAAATCCTGCAAAAATATTTGCCATCTCCTTCAGTATCGGCGTTGGTTATGCGATGGTCGCTGGGGTTCTCATCTCCCTCGTCTCCCCAGTTACCCCGTTTCTCGGATATTTCTATCTCCTAAAGTGCTTTACGGTTGTTGCACTGGGTGGTCTGGGGAACCCGATTGGGGCCTTCGCCGCCGGTCTCATCCTCGGTCTGGCCGAGAGTGCAACGACCCTCTTCGCATCCTTTGCGCTTTCTCCGGCTGTCGCCTTCATCCTTCTCATCGTCATTTTGATTGTCAGGCCCACGGGCCTATTCGGTGCCGTTAGGGAACGGTGAGAAATGAGACCCACATACAGTCTGAAAGAGATCATCGTCTTTGTTGGATGTCTCGCCTTTTTGGGTCTGGCCCCCCTCTCGGGTATCCGCTCCCTGACTTTTTATTTTCTGCTGGTGGAGTACATTATCCTCGCCCAATGCTTTAATCTCGTGGCCGGATATGTGGGATACATCAGTTTCGGACATGTGGCTTTTTTCGGCATCGGTGGCTACATTGCCGCCATTCTAACTTGGAAGATGGGGTTTTCCTTCTATGGCTATATCGTTCCGCTGATTATGGGTGGCTTGGGTGCTGGATTCGCCGCGTTCTTCCTCGGGATTCCCCTGATGAAGCTCCGGGGTGCGTACTTTGCCATCGCCACCATCGCCCTGAACGAAGCCCTGAAGGTGGTGATCTTCAACGTACCGGATGAGCTGGCAGGAGGGTCCTTCGGGATCCCGGTCCCGATGATTCGAAAACCCACGGTGAGCTTTTACGGCATGGTGGCCCTCGCGGCAATACTGTTGTGCGTTGTCTACTTTATTACCCATTCTAAGCACGGTATCGCCCTAAAGGCCATCAGGGAAGACGAGGATGCGGCTAAAGTGATGGGGATCGACACGGCGAGATACAAGGTCAGAGCTTTCGCCCTGAGCGCTTTCTTTATGGGGATAGCGGGTGGCCTGGACGTCTGTTATATCGGCTATATCTACCCTGAAGCGGCATTCAATATTGAGACAAACGTCATGGTGATCGTGATGACCATGCTTGGGGGAAGTGGGACATTAGTCGGGCCCCTGATCGGTGTGGTGATCCTCTATCTTATCGAGGATTTTGTGTGGGCAAAGTCGCCCTTCTCCCATCTCATCATCTTGGGCTTTATTCTCGGCGGGATCGTCGTGTTTATGCGCCACGGAATTATCGGGGCCCTGGAGGAGAGCGTGCCGAGACTGAGAGGTAAATTCAAGTGATAGACAGACAGCGCTTACTTCCTCAACCAGGGCGCCACGATCTTTCTCAGTTCCATTTGATCTTCGGTCCCCTGGTATTGAACCCTCCCCAATTCGATCACATAGGCGTAATCCGAAATGGCGAGAGCCTTCTTGACGTTCTGTTCAACCAACACGATGGTTCGCCCCTCATCTCTTAGCTTCTCAATCTCCCCATAGATCTCCTTTGCGACCACAGGCGCTAACCCAGCGACTGGCTCATCGAAGAGGATTACCCTGGGGTCATTCATGAGCGCCTTTCCCAACTCGAGCATCCTCTGCTCCCCACCGCTGAGTTGGCGTGCCTTCACCCCGCTCCTCTCCTTGAGCACGGGATATCTGTCATAGATCTCGGCTATTTTCCTTTTGACGCGCTCCTTATTCTTTTTGAATAGCCAGGCACCCAGTTCTAGATTCTCCTCGGCATCCATATCCAACAAAATCCCACCGTCCTGGGTAATATAAGCGATCCCCATACCGAGAGTCTGGTAAGGCATGAGACGGGTGATATCCCGATCGTCGAGAATGACGCTTCCTCTGTGAGGTTTGAGAAAACCATAGATGGTTTTCAGCAGTGTTGATTTGCCAGCACCATTGGGCCCGATGATACACGTGATTTCACCGTCTTTTGCCTTTACAGAGACCTCGTTGAGGATATAGACATCCCGATGGTACCCAACAGTGACATTGATGACTTCCAGGGGCATCTTTTTCACTCTCCCAGGTAGGCATCGATGACCTTCTTTGAGGACAAGACGTCCTGGGTCGACCCCTCGGTCAGTTTTTCACCGATATTCAATACAACTAAGCGATTACACAAATCCTCGATCGATTCCATGTCATGACTGACGACAACAAAGGTCTTCTTCTCCTTCTTATTCATCTCCTTGATGTTGTCTCGGAGTTGACCCTTTATCTCGGGATGAACCCCAGCGAAGGGCTCGTCCATAAGTATAGACTTGGGGTCTGGCATGAGAGCGCGGGCGAACTCCAGCAGTTTCTGCTGTCCACCGGAAAGCTCATAGGCGTACTGATCCCTCTTTTCCAGAAGTCCGACAAATGCGAGGAGAGCCTCTGCCCGTCCCAAATGAAAGCGACTCTCATGTTTGGAATAGATCGTGGCGGCGAACATATTCTCAATCACCGACAACCGGCGAAAGGTTCTTACAATCTGAAAGGTCCTCGAAATCCCCAGTTGGGCGATCTCGTAGATTTCCATTTGGGTGATATCCCGATTCTCGAAATATATATGCCCACCGTCAGGCTTGTAGAGCCCGTTGATGGTGTTGAGTAAAGTGGTCTTGCCAGCGCCGTTCGGACCAATCAGGCCTAAAATGCACCCATCGGGAACGTTTAATGAGACGCCCCTCAGCGCGTTTATCTTCCCGAAGATTTTGTCGACGCTTTCGATTCTGATAATATCCATGAACTCAGATCCATCCTCCGATGCCCCAGCCCTGAGAAAGGGATGTCCTCACCTCAATTCACTCCTGGCGAAAGCCTCTCCACACCGCTTATCTGGATGGGCTTTAGAGTTCGGCGCGTTTTTCCATCTCAGGTGATCCACCTGTCCTTAAGTGACATGGTGGAAGCGATGGGGTGTCCATCTTGAGAACTTAGATTATGCGATTATCTCAGGAAGTGCAACAAGAATGCGTATGCGTCCATGTATATGTCCACGTACTCCCCCCCTCCTCTGGAAATGATAGCGGTCGAGGTTCTTGCTTCCCGGTTCATATCCAGGGTGTAAATCCCCCTTGGCCACGGAGAGTTGTCAGAGGTCGGGTCCAGGGTCCGGTTGAGATCTTACACCGATGAGCTTGGTCGCCCCGGCGAACGGGAGGGCGAGGATTTGGCTTGCGCCCTGATGTCGCTGAGCTTTTTCTGGAGGCCATAGATAATATCTTCATCCGACTGAGGTCGGAAAGCGTAAGGAGTCGGGCGGTCGTCTGAAATCGGTTCAGCCTCATCACCGAAAAGGATGGCCTCGAGGTCGTCATCGATCTGGACGCTATTGATGTCAATATGGAAATCCCCATCACCACTTTTCGGGCTAACAAGGGCTAGACCATCGGAAGAAAGGGTTTCCGGCTGCACGGAATACTCCTCCACCCTCTCATTTGGTGCTTTCGAATCTTGAGATCGATCGAGAAGCATCTCGATGGGGATGGGTTCGGCCTCTTCTTTTTCAGGAATCTCCAATCGTTCTGGGTCCGCTCTCCGCTCCGAGGTCGTCTGCTGATAAGCCCCTGTAGACTCGTCGACCTCATCATTTTGCGGGTTTGTCTGCAGGGCCGCCTCGTAAGCCCTTTTCGCTCGCATCAGGAGGTCTTCAGCCTCCTCCAGTGAAGCCGAAGCTTCTCTGGTCAGGGAGACGCCACTGGAGTTGAGAAGTCTCTTGTAAATGGCAATGGCCTCGAGATCGAAGCCGTCCGCACTGAGATGGTTGGCCGCCGCTTGATACTCCCTGCCGGCGAATTCTTGATCCGCGGCTGGTGAATAAGGTTCTGCAGGCCTCGTCTGGCCCACTGTGTCGGCTGGATTCCTTTCGAGAAGACTCAGGAGCCCATCGATTTCATTGGCAGTTCCGTTTTCCTCTTTGCCAAATACCCTCATGATCCATTGGCCGATCAGCACGAGGGCCTTTGGAAGCTTGACTGTCCGGAGTCCATTCGTGTCCCCTGACCCCCTGGGGCCTGTGATACCTTGCATCTCACTCCTCCTCCTGAAAGACACAATCAATCCGATGGTAGGATAGTCGCTACGGGAACCATCGCAAAGTCCGTACCAACAAAAATGAATGGACAGTTTTTGATAAGAGCCTGATTTTAAACAACTTTTTTGCCAAAACCCTTGATTCAATCTATCGAGATATCGGACATTTTGTCCTCCGGCCTCTGAGAGATCGCTGGAGAGAACAGTTATCCGAGAGTGACAGAAAGTCGCCCTCCCTTCCGAAAGCCCCATTCAGCCCTGAGGAGGCTGTTCGAGAGATCGGTTCATAAAAGCATTTTGCGAAGTTTCCTGAGTCTCTGATGAACGCTGTCGCCCACGAGCGACTCGCGGGAGAAGCGGGGTACCCACATAGGTCAGAGGATAAAGGTTAAAGGACCGAACTCTCTTCTGAGTTCCTCTCCTTGTTCCTTTCCCTTTTTTCTCTTGTCCTCCCCCAGGTTCATGCGACAACCTCGAAAGGGTTGATTCGGGAGCGTCGGGGGGGCAATGAAGTTCACCAGACAGAATCGAAGTCATTTCAATTTTCAAATGGTCACGGCGATTCATTCCATAAAAGTCAGAAACCTTCAGGAGAATTTCTCCTTGACAAAGTGCCTCACTGGGTGTATATTAACGTTTTAAAACATTAACACATTAAAACCTGGTCATGGCGGAAAAAGTACTTAACAGCAGAGAAATGAAAGAATTGTTTGAGGCGATTCTGGAACTGGAAACGACTGGTGAGTGCAAGAAACTGTTTCGCGATCTTTGCACGCTTTCCGAGCTCCAGGCCATGGCAGAGCGTTTTCAGGTTGCAAAGAGGGTCATTGCGGGTGAGACGTATCGTGAGATAAATAGGAAAACCGGTTCGAGCACAGCCACGATAACCCGCGTAGCACACTGGGTTCATCATGGCATGGGTGGATATAAGCTGGTCCTTGAGCGCATGCAGCGTTAGTCCCCCTAACCAGTTCGTGTCCACCCGGTCCCACTGATTGAGTGGGATTTTTTATTTTCTCTATCGGGCAGTCGCTATGGCTGATTTCATCGCACCGAGAATCCCGAAAGGTACCCGTGACTTTTTGCCTAAAGATATGGCAAAAAGGCGATTTGTCATGGAAAGGATCAGATCCGTGTTTATCAATTTTGGCTACAACACGATCGAGACACCCGCGATCGAGTATGCCGACACCCTCCTGGGACAGTATGGAGACGAAGATACGAAATTAACCTACACCTTTCAGGATAAGGCTGGAAGGGAGATCGCCCTTCGGTATGACCAAACCGTTCCCTTTGCCCGATTTGTGGCAGCACACAACAAGAGACTGGCCATGCCCTTTAAGCGATATCAAATCTCCCAAGTCTGGCGAGCAGACAAGCCGGGGAAAGGCCGGTATCGGGAGTTTTACCAATGCGATGTTGACATCATTGGAACGAGCAGCCTTCTGGCAGAAGGGGAGATCGCAAAGGTCGTGAACCGTGTTTTCGAGTGGCTCGGATTCGATGCTTTCGTGATCAAGTTCAACAGCCGCCGTTTGATGAATAGCGTCCTCACCCACCTGGATATTCCCCTCAAACGGCAGAAGGAAGTCATCCGGGCGTTGGATAAGCTCGGGAGAATTGAGCGCGAGGGAGTCCTCAAGGAGCTCACGCCGCTTTTGAAAGGGCGAGCCCTCGACGTGTTGCTGCAAATTGTGACGGCTCGCGGCACGACCGAGGAGAAGATCGCGTCTCTGAGAGAATTCGATACGAGGGAGATAGAGGATTTTCTGACGATCTGTAAAGCATTTGGGGTCCCCAGGGATCGTCTGGTCTTCGATTTAAGTCTCGCACGGGGACTGGACTACTACACAGGCATTGTCTTTGAGACCTTTCTCCAGGATGTAGACATCGGAGCGATTTGCGCCGGTGGGCGATACGATGGGCTCTGCACATTGTTCTCAAAGGATCAGTTTAGTGGTGTCGGGGTCGCCTTCGGTTTTGACAGAATCATGCTTGCCATGGAAGAACTCAATATGTTCCTCGATGTCAAACTGAACTCTCGGGTCTTGGTAACATATTTTGACGAGTCGACACTCAAGAACTCCCTCAAGATCCTGAATGACCTGCAGACCGCCGGAATCAGTGCGGAGATCTATTTTGAACCACAGAAACTGAGTAAACAGCTCAAGTACGCAGACAGGACGGAGATCCCTTTTGTGGTGATCTGCGGCCCTGATGAAATTGAGCGGGGTGAAGCAACGATCAGAGTAATGAAAACCGGGAAGCAAAAGACAATCCCTCAGAATCAACTCACGGCCTATCTCAATGGTTACAACGATGTCGCGAATCGATAAAACGAGGATTGCTGTGCAGCGAAGTGGGCGGTTGGCGGGACCGAGTTTGAATTTCCTCTACGCTCAGGGGCTAAAGTTCAAACCAAACGGTCGGAATTTGGTCACGCCATGTAACAACTATCCAATCGACATTCTTCACCTCAGGGATGACGATATTCCCGAATATGTTTGTCGTAGTGTCGTTGATTATGGCATCGTCGGTGAAAATGTCCTCTACGAAAAGGAGGTCAACGTGAGTGTGCTGAAGAGACTGGACTTTTGTTCCTGTTCGCTGGTGATCGCGGTCCCCGGGGGGTCCCAGATCAAGACGCTCGAAGACTTAGAAGGGGAACGAATTGCGACCTCCTACCCACGGCTGCTTGCGAAGTTCCTGGGAGAAAGAGGAATTAATGGAGCGATCATCACGATTAAGGGTTCCGTGGAAGTTACCCCGACTCTGAATCTCGCAGATGCCGTTTGTGATATTACGGAGACGGGAAAGACCCTGAAGGAACACGACCTGATTCCCCTGGTCACGGTACTGGAGTCGCAGGCCGTGCTGATCGAAAGCCCCTTTCCAAAGGTGAATCGATTCAAATTTCTGAGCCCATGAAGATACTGTCGACACAAGACCTTAGCTTAGAGAAAATATCGAGGAAGCTTCGGAAACCGCAGCCGAGGGGGCTCGATCTGGAGGGAGCCGTCCGAGATGTCATGAGCCGGGTGAGAATGAGAGGTGATCGCGCGCTCCTTGAGCTTGCGGAAAAATTCGACGGCGTGAAGCTAGGCTCACTGACCGTGGGCAAAGAGGAGGTCCGTAAAGCTTATGGGAGGGTGGATGATCGACTGTTGAGAGCGATGAAAAGGGCAAAAAGAAATATCGAAAAGTTCCACAGATCTCATGTGGCGCCAAGAGAGCGACCGATTGAGACAGAGAGAGGTGTGAGGGTATGGCGAGAGTTCAGACCAATCGAACGGGTAGGGCTGTACATTCCGGGGGGAAAGGCGGCGTACTGTTCCACGGTGCTGATGCTTGCCGTTCCGGCTCGAATAGCCGGGTGTAGCGAGGTCATCCTTAGCACCCCCCCTTGGAAAGACGGCCGATGCCACCCAGCCGTCCTCGTTGCTGCCGATCTCTGTGGAATCGAAAGCATATACAAGATCGGTGGTGCCCAGGCAATCGCCGCGATGGCATACGGTACGGAAACAGTGCCAAAGGTATATAAGATCCTGGGGCCGGGAAGTCCTTATGTGACAACTGCAAAAATCCTGGTGTACGGCGTCGTCGACATAGACATGCCAGCCGGGCCGTCTGAGCTACTTGTTATCGCTGACCAGGGTGCAGACCCCCGGTGGATTGCGGCAGACTTGCTTGCCCAACTCGAGCATGGGGAAGATTCTCAGGGTGTGCTCGTGACACCATCGGAGACGCTCGCTGAGAGGGTCGTTCAGGAGGTGAAGGGACAGATGAATCAATCCTCCCGTCGGGAGATCATCAGAGAATCCGTGAAAAATAGCTTTGCTGTTGTCGTTCGTTCTTTTGATGAGGCATGCGCGATTGCCAATGCGTATGCCCCGGAACACTTAGGGGTCGTCGTGAAAAAGGAGGCAGACATCCTCAAAAGGATCACGAATGCGGGTTCTGTGTTTCTCGGAGGATATGCTTCTGTCTCTCTCGGTGACTATGCGACAGGCGCAAACCACACGCTGCCAACGTCGGGTTTCGCAAGAGTTTTCTCGCCCCTCTCGACCGAATCCTTTGGGAAGATGATTCAGGTCCAGAAGGTCACACGAAAAGGGATTGAGAATCTGAGGGAGACTGTCGAGACACTGGCAATGAGTGAGGGGCTCGAAGGACACAAAGAGGCAATACGCGCCCGCTTTGGGTGTTGATTTTGCCTTTATAAGTATCTCGCGTCAGACACTGACGCGAGATTGCGCCGGAAGATCCTATGGCAGGTTTATCGTCAGAACTGAAGATCGCTTTCCTTGACCGGGACGGGACGCTGATCTTCGAGCCACCCGATACGAGACAGATCGACTTGGTTGAAAAGGTGAGGATGCTTCCGGGTGTTGTGGGAGGCCTGAAGCGGCTCAAAGAGGAAGGGTATTGGTTGGTGATGATTTCGAATCAGGACGGTCGGGGGACCTCCTCTTTTCCAGAAGCAGACTTCCAAAGGCCTCAGAAGAGGCTCCTGGAGCTGCTCAGAAAGGAAGGAATCGAATTCTATCGAATCCTCATTTGTCCACACTTTGCCGAGGATGACTGCGACTGCCGGAAGCCTCGTACCGGTCTCGTTCAAGATTTTCTCCGACAACAAAAGGTCGGTCTCGACCGATCGATCATGATCGGTGATCGGGAAGCGGATATGGAGTTTGCCAGAAATCTCGGTGTATGGGGAGTCAGGATGCAAACGAATGGTTCCTTTCCAAGGCTGGCCAATGTAGAAAGAAAGACCGAGGAAACGGATGTATTCATCCAATGCAACCTCGATGGAACAGGAGACTTTCAGATCGAGACTGGGCTGAAGTTCTTCAACCACATGCTGGAGCAGCTCTCCAAACACTCGCTCATAGACCTGAGAATCCGAGCCAAGGCCGTTTCAAACGTGGACGAACATCACGTGGTCGAAGATGTTGGTCTGACCCTGGGCCAATCGATCTCGAGAGCATTAGGCCCGAGAAAAGGGATCTCACGATATGGTTTTCTATTGCCAATGGACGATACATTGGCAGAAGTCGCTTTGGATCTGGGTGGCCGGCCTTATCTCGTTTTCAGCTGTGAATTCAAGCGCGAGAAAGTCGGAGATCTCCCGACAGAAATGGTCGAACATTTTTTCCGATCACTATCTGAGTCCCTTAGAGCGAACATCCATGTCAACGTTCGGTACAGCAGAAATGAGCATCATAAAATAGAGGCCATCTTCAAGGCCTTTGGGCGGGCTTTGAGAATAGCGTGCGAACCGGACCGTCGTCTGGAAGATTCCTTACCATCAACGAAGGGAGTCATATGAAAGTTGCGGTCATCGATTACAGGTCGGGAAATATCGCCTCGGTAACCAATGCCCTCGACTCACTGGGGGTAACCTATACGGTCACGGCCGACCGGGACATTATCAGCGCGGCCGATCGAGTGATTTTCCCGGGTGTGGGAAGGGCAGCTCCAGCGATGAGGGAACTGAAGAAAAAGCACCTCGATAGGGTGATCAAGGACGTCAAGGTGCCGTTTCTCGGTATTTGCTTAGGCATGCAGCTTCTTCTGCCCTTTTCCGAAGAAGACAATACAACCTGCCTCGGGATTGTCGACGGAAGGGTCAACCGATTCGTAACGGATAAGGGTCCAAAACTCAGAATTAAGGTTCCTCAGATCGGGTGGAATGCCGTGCACCAAATCCAGGAGGATCCCCTTTTCAGTGAAATTCCCGATGGCTCATATTTCTACTTCGTTAACTCCTATTATGTCGATGCTGACGAACGTGTGACTCTGGGCAAATCAGCTTATGGGCAAGAATTCGTAGCGATCCTCAGGCAAGACAATTTCTATGGCGTTCAGTTTCATCCGGAAAAATCGGGCCCGGTTGGTCTCAAGCTCCTCTACAATTTCTGCAAAGTGCCGCTTCGCAAAGCGGGAAAGATCGAGGTGATTCCCGCGCTGGATCTTCTCGACGGTAAATGTGTCCGGCTCATTCAAGGCGATTACAGCCAGCGCACGATTTACTCCGAGGATCCACATGAGCAGGCTGTCAACTTCCAGAACCATGGGGCCTCCATCATCCACATCGTCGATTTGAATGGTGCGAGAGAGGGCACGCCAGGGCACATGGAGCAGATTCTCAAAATCACACGATCTTTGAATATTTCCGTACAGGTTGGGGGTGGAATCAGAACCTATGAAGACGCGAAGAGCTACCTCGAAGGTGGGGTGAGAAGGGTTGTTCTGGGAACCTCGGCTTTGGCCAATCCCCGGCTCATCGAGCGGTTGATCAGCAAATACGGGAAAAGTCGCATCGTCGTGGCGGTTGACGTGCGGGATGGCGAGGTCGCAATTAAAGGCTGGCAGGAAACGGCCGAGAGAACCTTATTCGATTTTCTCCGTGATTTGCGAGGACTCGGCGTCGAGTTCGTCATTCTGACAGATATCCGGAGAGACGGAACGCTCAAGAGTCCAGATTTTGCGTTCATCGAGGAGGTGCTCGAATCCCCCTTTCGCATCATTGTCGCCGGGGGCATTTCCTCGGACGAGGATGTCAGAAAGCTCGATCGTATGGGGGCTTGGGGCGTTGTCATCGGCAAAGCACTCTATGAGGGTAAAGTCGATCTCAGGGCGTGGGCGAAACGAGAGCTTCCCGTATGCACCGAATTTGAAGAAACCTCGGGAGGACGGGCGAGCCTGGCAAGGCGGATCATCGCGTGTATGGATATCAAAGAGGGGAGAGTTGTCAAGGGTACGAACTACCTTCAGCTTCGAGATGCCGGTGATCCTGTCGAACTCGGTAAGCTTTACAGTGAAATGGGAGCGGACGAGCTTGTGTATCTCGACATTATGGCGACGGTGGAAAATAGAGACACCTTCTATAATCTGGTGAGAAGGATCTCTCAAAACATCAACATTCCGTTCACCGTAGGTGGCGGAATTCGGTCACTCCAGACGATCAGAAATCTCCTCAAATGCGGAGCTGATAAGGTGTCCATCGGTTCGGCGGCGGTGCAGGATCCCGGCTTTGTGAAGGCTGCGGCCGAGCAGTTCGGCTCCCAATGCATCGTGATCTCCATTGATCCAAAAAGGAGGGGCGATCACTGGGAGCTGTATATCAAAAGTGGCAAAGAGCCGACTGGAGTTGATGCGGTTGCCTTTGCGAGACAGATGGAAAGTCTGGGCGCGGGAGAGCTCTTGGTGAACTCTCTCGATAAAGACGGCATGAAGAATGGCTATGACATTGAGCTCTTGCGGACATTCTCCGAAAACGTGAGCATTCCAATTATCGCATCCAGTGGAGCAGGAACAAAGGTCCACTTCTTGGAAGCTTTTGTCGAGGGAAAGGCCGATGCGGCACTTGCGGCCAGTCTCTTTCATTACCGGGAGCTTGAAATTCCCGAACTGAAGGCCTATCTCAGCGAGAATAACATACCGATTCGGTCATGAAACAGACGAGACTCGAACTCAACTGGAAAAGGGAAAATGGACTGATCCCTGCCATTGTTCAGGACGCGGAAACAGGCGTGGTCTTGATGCTCGGCTATATGAATCAGGAAGCGCTGGAAAGGACACTCCAGACAAACCGGGTTTGGTTTCACAGTCGGTCAAGGGGACGGCTTTGGATGAAGGGTGAAACGAGTGGAAACACTTTGGATTTGGTCAAAGTGCAGGCTGACTGCGACGGGGACGCCCTCCTGGTTCAAGTCTCACCACAGGGCCCCACATGTCATACAGGTTCGACATCGTGCTTTCGCACCACCAAGGGACATGACATGTTCAATGAGCTGTATGCTGTCATTGCTGAGCGTAAGGAAAAGATGCCTGAGGGCTCCTACACGGCCTCCCTTTTTGCGAGAGGCCTGAACAGAATCTGTGAAAAAGTGGGTGAGGAATCGGGAGAGGTGATCCATGCGGCGAAGCGCGAATCCAAAAAGCGGCTCATCGAAGAAAGCGTCGATGTCCTCTATCATCTCTTTGTGCTTCTCGTTGAAAAGAAAGTGGAGTTTCTCGAAATCACTCAAGAGGTGAAAAGGCGAAGAGGGCCCTAGCCGTTCTTCGTTTGCCTGGTTTGTTTCTTGATTCGTTTTTGCGGTTCAATGAGCCGAGCCGTTCCGGCCGAATCCCCCTCAAGATAAATCCTAGCAAGGCGAAGGGTGTCGAGGTCATGAAGGAAAAGGTTGATCTCGGATGGCGAAAGGCGGACTTCCCTCCTGTGATCCGGCCGATGTGAAATCTGCAGGTATTTAAGGTCATGGAGTTTTTCGTCCATGAGGGCTTGGTCAATTCTCTGCCCGGGATAGAGGGTGGTGACGTCAGAAAGAACCCTGGACGGAATACTCCAAGGTCTGCCCGAGAATCGTGCCTCGATCCGCGTTGAGAGATGCCATGAGTAAAAGACGAGACCGACACCTGTCGCGGCGAGGGCGAATGCGACATACCTAAGGACTGCTTCCAGTTAAGACATGAATTCCTCTTTTCCATCACCCTACCGTTTGTCAGGGATTGGACTTACAACTCCTCTGCGGTTCCAAGGTCAGCCAGTTTGAGAAACTCCTCCGGGATGGGTATCCGTTTTCCACTCTCGAAGTCATGGAAAAAAATGATTTGATAACCCTCGGCTAACATCTGGCTGCTCGCCTGGTTACTAAAACGAAAATCCAGTTTAAGACGTCCCTTTTTGACGTGATGATCCCCGATCGTTACGCGGATTTCCACGCGATCATATAGGTAAGCTGGATTCAAGTACCGAAAATAGGTTTCACCCACCAAGAAACGGGGCCGACTCTCCGTGTGTTCGACGATCATACGCTCCCTCGCGGTGCAGGCCCACTCTACGTAGGACTCGTCATAGACGATCGCCTGAGCCGTCACATCACGAGGTGTAACGACGTGCTCATAAATATAGCCCTTAGCCATTGAATGCACCTCCTTTTCCCATTTTGTTTCCGTCAATTACCGCAGAACTCAAAGCGATGTCAAGGGCTTTCTGGAACGACGAGATTTTTGTTGATTTTTGCATCGATGGGGCTAGAATAATACGGGTGAAAGATCCATGGGATTCACGCGCTTGCCAAAGGACGGCTTAGTCCGGGAAAAACAGTCCTGGCGAAGACCCCGGCATGGATCGGAAGGGGGTCGACCGTTGCGCAAGAAAACGGTTTAGACACCTGAGCAGGGAGGCTTTCATGGCAGTTAAGGTGATCATTGAAAGGAAGGTCAAAGAGGGTCAGCAAGCCCAGCTGATGAACCTGATGAGGGAGCTTCGAACCTCGGCCCTGTTTCAAAAGGGTTATATTTCAGGGGAAACGCTGCGTTCTAGGGACGATGCCTCAAAGTATATCGTCATCAGTAACTGGCAGAGCGTGGAGGATTGGGAGGCATGGCGGAACCACCCAGAGAGGCATGAGATCAATAGGAGATTTGAATCCTTCCTGGTGAACCAAGAAAAATACAGCGTATTTGTCTTTGTCTACCCCTAGGAGTCACTCCGAGGGGTTTGTTTATGTATAACAATATATTGTGCTTTGATCTTTCCGAGAAACAATATATTGACAAATTCTCGGCCGTCTGATAGATTCCAGTCAACTGAAATCGTGGCCACCTCCGACTATGTTTATCGTCGATCTCCACATTCATTCCCACCTTTCGAGAGCCACGGCAAGGGACCTTGACCTCGAGCATCTCAATCTCTGGGCTCAGCTAAAAGGCATTCGGGTCTTGGGAACGGGTGACTTTACGCATCCCCAGTGGTTCTCTGAACTGAGAGAAAAGCTCGAGCATGCCGAGCCGGGCCTTTTTAGACTTAAATCCGAATTTGTGGGCGTAACTGAGTCACAGGTGCCGGCATCATGCCGGGCTCCGGTCCGCTTTGTCCTTGCGACCGAGATCAGTTGTATTTACAAAAAGAACGGCAAGACCCGGAAAAATCACAATGTCGTCTTCGTCCCTGATTTCGAAGCGGCAGAGAGATTGACACGGGATCTGGAACGTATTGGGAATATCCGGTCGGATGGTCGCCCCATTCTTGGCCTTGATGCTCGTGACTTGCTGGAGACCGTACTCGATGCGAGCGAGGACGCTCATCTCATCCCGGCCCATATCTGGACACCCTGGTTTTCTCTCTTCGGTTCGAAATCTGGGTTTGACTCTCTGGAAGAGTGCTTCGGAGATCTCTCTCCGCGCATTTTCGCTGTGGAAACAGGTCTTTCTTCAGACCCTCCCATGAACTGGCGTTTCTCGGCCCTCGATGGTCTAGCGCTGATATCAAATTCCGATGCCCACTCCCCCTCCAACCTCGGGAGAGAGGCGAACATCTTTGACACAGATCTCTCGTATTTCTCCATGTTTGATGCGCTCAAATCGAGAGATCCACATCGGTTTTTCGGAACCGTTGAGTTCTTCCCCGAGGAGGGAAAATACCATTACGACGGCCACAGGAAATGCAACATGCGTATGAGTCCGCGGGAGACACTCGAAAACAACAATCTCTGTCCGAAATGCGGTCGGCCCGTGACCATCGGCGTCATGCACCGGGTTGAGGAACTCGCGGACCGTGAAGATGGCTTGCATCCGGAAGGGGCCGCATCTTTTCGCAGTCTTTTGACGCTATCTGAAATCCTTTCCCAAATTCGTGGAGTCGGTTCTCAGACAAAATGGGTCCAAGCTCAATACCGGCGACTTTTGGAACAGTGTGGACCGGAGTTCGCTATTCTCATGGACCTCCCTCTTGAGGAGTTGGACAGAAAAGGCCATGGCATGCTTGTCGAGGGACTGCGCCGCATGCGGAAGGGTGAGGTCCACATCGCTGCAGGCTATGATGGAGAGTTTGGGTCCATTACATTGTTTACACAAGAGGAAAGACGCACCCTATCCGGTCAGGGAAGTCTCATCGCTTTTGAAGTCGATTCAATGAGTTTGAAAAAAAGGCCATCGGAAAGGCCCCGATTCCCTCGAAAAACCGAAGAGGCGCGTAAGATTCGGCGAAGCGATTCCAGCCTCTCAAGAGGTTTTCAGCCGGCGAATGTCGCCTCAAGCGATGAAGCCGATCCACTTTTTCGAGGGCTAAATCCGGATCAAATGAGGGCTATTCGTCACGGGGAGAGGCCTTTGCTGATCGTAGCGGGTCCAGGAACAGGCAAGACCTTGACGCTCACCCGTCGTATTGGATTTCTGATTCGCCATGGAATTGCAAAGCCCAAACAGGTTCTGGCCCTCACCTTCACGAATAGGGCAGCCCAGGAGATGCAAGAGCGGTTAATCGCCCTTCTTGGAGAGGAGGCACAGGTCACGGTCCAAACCTTTCACGCTTTAGGTTATCAAATCCTCAGAGAGCAAAAGCAACTGAGTGGAAGGTCCGGAAGTTCGTTCATCGTTGACAACATTCGGGCCGAAGGTCTCCTCAGAGCGGTTTTGAACGGCTTGGATCCCTCGGTCTCCGGTAGAGAAAGGGTCGCCATTTTAGATAGGATCTCCAGGCTGAAGCAGAACCTCCAAGGCCCTGAGGTGATTGAGACCTCAGATCCTGGTTTAGCCATGGTTTATCGCGCCTACGAGAAGGCCCTCGAGAGGGCGCGATGTGTCGATCTGGACGACCTCCTTGTCTTACCTGTCAGGCTGTTTGAAGGCCATCGGGAGGTCTTGAACGATTATCGGGAGCGTTTCCGTTTCGTTTCTGTCGATGAATACCAGGACATCAACTACGCCCAATACCGATTGATCCAATTGCTCTCGCCTCATGGCGAAAATCTCTGCGTGATCGGGGATCCAGATCAGGCGATCTACGGTTTTCGAGGGGCAGATAACCGGTATTTCCTCCAATTTGAGAATGACTATCCCGGTGCAGAGGTCATCCGCCTCAAACAGAACTACCGCAGCTCAGAGACCATTGTCAGGGCGTCGGCAAGACTCATGAGCCTGGGCAGTTCACGCCTTGAAAACCTTATCTGGTCTGGAATAGGAGGAGACGATTTCCTCTCAATGGCCGAGTATCCGACTGACAGAGCCGAAGCCGAGTCGATCGTACAGACCATTGAGCAGCTCATGGGGGGGACGAGCCATTTCTCCTTGGACAGCGGCAGGGTCGATGGCGTGGAGAGCCCGGAAACCAGAAGTTTCTCTGATTTTGCCGTATTCTACCGTCTCCATTTCCAGGGAGAGTTGATCGAAGAGGCATTTCAAAGGTCAGGCATTCCCTTCCGTCGAATCGGTGGAGAGGCCCTGGCAAATAACGAGGGCGTCAAAGGGGTGCTTGAAGTGCTTCGAAGCGACCTCGAGGCGGGGAAGGTGCCCGAGTTCGAAAAGGATCACGCTCGATTAGCCCCTGGGTTGGAAGGGGGGGAAAGCGACGCTTCACTTGCTGAGATGATACGGAGGATCGCCAGGGAGCTGGGTTTTGATCCGACCGAGGATGCCCTCAAAACCCTCGTTTGCGAGGCTGGAGCGAGCACAGGTGATGTTGCCGAGTTTCTGGCCCATATGGCTCTGAGATTGGATCTCGACACTTTTGACCCTCGCGCCGAAAAGGTCACGCTCATGACCCTTCATGCATCCAAGGGACTCGAATTTCCCATCGTGTTTGTTGCGGGATGTGAGGCTGATTTGCTACCCTACAGGCCCGAGGGACGGCCTCCTTCTCCAGTGGAGGAGGAACGTCGGCTCTTGTACGTCGGTCTGACGAGAGGTAAGGCGAAAATATTTCTCACCCGCGCCCGCCGACGAACCGTCTTTGGCCGAGTGCGAGTGCAAGAGGCCTCCCCATTTCTTAAGGATATTGAAGACCATCTCAGGGAAGGCTCCGTCAGTCTTCGAAAACCGCCACCAGAAAAGAGCCGTAAACAGTTGGATCTCTTTTGAACACGATCAGGATCTATGGATGTTGGAAGACCACATTGGGTTCAGGAACCCACCTTTCGATAAGATCCTCGGTGTCGACCAGGTTTAGCTGCTGAAATAGGAAGGCAAATTTGGTCTCCAGTGCCTCGGTCGCTCTCGTCCTCGCCTCTTCGTCCATTCTCCATACGATCTCCTTGTTCGGTCCCCAGCATTGTTTTCGATTCGCCAAGAGAAACTGAATCTCGGTCTGGTTCGGTTTTCTCTCCCCAGCACAGTTCACCCTCACCCAGTCATAGAGAACATTGAGCAGATCCTTGGGCATGTTGTCCATGGTGATATCCTGAAAACCTGTGGCCAGGTGAACCTCGGCGGTTTCATACTCGACAAACCGATGGAAAATCTCGTCCGGAAGCGTCGAGGCACCATGTTGGACGGCACCTGCCAACCCATCTCTGCGGGCCGCTCGACTGATCGCCTTGAGGGTATCGAAATCGATATTGACCTTTGCAAGGGTTCCATCCGGAAGACGAACGCCTCCGTGGGCTGTTCCGGTGTTTACCGAGATCTTGCTGATTCCACGGTCAATGCCCGACCGGGTGAGCCTCTCTGTGAGTATTCCCATGAATGCCCGGTACTCCTCGACGGTGGTATTGGTCTTTCCAACCTCTCCCGATTCGCCTCCGATCGAGAGGGCGTAGGGGATTTGCAACTCACGCTCGGTCTGACGGATAAACCCAGTCAAAGAAGCGGTAAGCTCGGCATTCTCTCGGACCGCCTCCTCGACCGAGATTCCTGATTCCCCTCTCCGCTCCAGTGTCGAGGCATCGATGTCGATCTGCCCAAAACCAGCCCGGATACTCTCTCGGATGAGGGCTTGCAGAGTCTCGAGCTCTTGTTCAGGATTGTCCCGGTACCGCTTTGCGTCCACCTTAAAATGGTCACCTTGCAGAAAGAGACGCCCCTTGAAGCCTTCCCGGACAGCGGCAGCGGTCATGACGGCTCCATATTCGGCTGGTGGCTGAGCTGTATAGGTCATTTCGGTGCGAGCCAGTTCGAGAATGACGGCTCCGACCCCGTTCGCCTGGACGGCCCGAAACAAAGCGCGAGCCGTATTGTAGGCATCCCCTCGGATGTTGATGGCAGCCACCGTGAGATTCCGACCGATTTCTCCGCTTGCCATGGCGGCATAAAATGGAAAGATAGAAGCCGGAACGGCACCCAACTGACGGGCGCTTTCCGAGATCAGGTATCGGGCCAGCGCAATGACCTGAGGAGAGGCGCTCTTCCCTTCACCAAAATCAACGGCGTTGAAAGCCAGGATGTCCATGGAACGGCGAGCATCTCTTTCATCAAGGATTTCGATGGCTTTATTTTTCAGCGTAAGGCCTGAGATGCTTTTCATCAAATCCGTGGGTGTCGTGAAGACCGGTATGTCACTCCTGTGGGTGTTCGACTCCAGATCGACTGGGTCTGATGTCATATTGCTGATCCTCCACAGCGTTTGATGTTCCACCGCCAGCTTAACAAAATGGACCGAGTGGATCAAGGAGAGGCAATTCTCGTCGCTCGTGACCATTGAGGCTTGCAATGCAAAACAGCCGTACGATACAGTACGTGACGCCTAGGTTTTGTGAATTCTGGACGGCTTGATGATGGTGCTGAGGAAAGAAAATCTTGAATCGGTTACCGTGCTTGAGACAGGGCCTGAAATTCCTCTCTATCGTGACCTGACAAGCGGATCCCTTTTGAGAAATCTCTGGACCCTGGCGCTTCCCATGACCGTCGCAAATGTCTTGCAGAATGCCTTCTCTGTGGTTGACATGATCTTTGTGGGAAGGCTTGGACCTGTAGCTGTTGCAGCCGTATCCATCAGTGGACTCGTCATGATGGTCGCCTGGACACTCCTGATCGGTGTCGCCATCAGCACGGTGGCTGTGGTGGCGAGGTTTTTCGGGGCAAGAGATTTTGAACGAGCGAACGCGGCAGGGGCCCAATCTCTGATTCTGGGGGGAGTCATATCCATTTTTCTCGCCCTGTTTGGTCTGTTCCTCAATGAGCCTGTATTGAAAACGCTTGGCGCCTCACCGGAAATGATGGCACCGGCCACGGCGTACTTCAAGATCGTCTTCACCGGTTCGTTCACACTCATCTTCATGTTCCTCTCGGGCGCCATCCTGCGTGGGGCAGGGGATGCAAAAACTCCGATGATTATATTGATCGTCGCAACGGCTTTTAACATCACTCTGGATCCCCTGTTGATTTTTGGGCCCTGGGTATTTCCCCGTCTCGAAGTGAGGGGAGCTGCCTATGCCACTGTCATTGGGCAGGGGATTGCCATGATGGTCGGCCTTTGGATTCTCTTTCGAGGGTACTCGAGGATCCACATCTACCTTCCCCATTTCCGTTTCAGGCCAAGACTCATGAAACGGATGGTCCTGATTGCGATACCTGGAACGTTTCAGGGTGGGCTCCGGAGCCTGGCGCATCTTGGTTTGATGAAGATCGTTGCCCTTTACGGTACGCTGGCCGTAGCGGCCTTTGGGATTGGCCTTCGAATCAATCTCTTGGTCATGATGGTCGGATGGGCGATCGGTGGAGCCGCTTCGACCCTGGTTGGCCAGAACCTCGGCGCCCGGAGCCCCGATCGAGCCGAAAAGAGCGCGTGGTTGGCCGTTTCCATTTTTTGCACGTTCATGGTGCTTGCCGGAACGGGCTTCTTCGCGTTTGCCGATTCATTGGTCAGTCTCTTTAATGATGATTCTCGGGTGATCCGAATTGGAAGCGACTACCTCCGAATCGTGGCGCTCAGCTATCCCTTTTTGGGGCTGAGCATGATTTGCGCCATGGCCTTCAATGGTGCAGGCGACACCCGTACCCCAGCGGGAATCATCGGCTTTACCTTTATTCTTCTGATGATACCTTTGGCTTTGATTCTCCCAGGGTTTACGAATCCCCCCACTTCAGGCATCTGGTGGGCCATGGCCACTTCCATAACCATTCAAGGGGTTATCATGGCACTGGCATTCCGTCGAGGAACATGGAAAAAAGGGCGTGTATAGGTATTGGGCTAGCCGCATTTGTCAGGGGGGAACTTGAAGTCTATTTGGGCCTGAGCTATCATGTTTTGGCCATGAGAATGCTCCTGGGTGGCCAAGGAGGGGAAATTCTCCTGTGCGAGTAGCGATGTACTACAACAATCAGGATATCCAGATCGAAGAGCGTCCGGTGCCAGAGATCGGGTCAGGCGAGCTACTCATGAGGATCGAGGCAAGCGGCATATGCGGCAGCGACGTCATGGAGTGGTATCGTCTCGATAAGGCTCCACTGGTGCTGGGCCATGAGATCGCGGGGGAAGTGGTTGCGGTGGGAGCGGGGGTCGAAAGATACCGGAAAGGGGATCGTGTATCCGCGTCTCATCATGTGCCGTGCAATGCATGTCGTTACTGTTTGAGGGGGCATCACACCGTGTGTGATACGCTCCGTCAGACGAATTTCGATCCAGGAGGATTTGCTGAATACGTTCGTCTCCCATCGATCAATGTAGACCGGGGCGTGTATCTTTTGCCCGATGAAGTCTCCTATGAGGAAGCGACTTTCCTCGAACCGGTCGCCTGTGTTCTTCGGTCATTGAGAATGGCTCGTTTCGAGCCGGGGCAGACCGTCCTAGTCTTGGGAAGCGGTATCGCCGGTCTACTGCATGTCCATACGGCCAAAATATTCGGAGCCGGCCGTATCGTTGCAACAGATCTCGTGGAAACCCGTCTTGAATTCGCAAAACGACTCGGTGCCGATGTGGTTCTCAATGCGAGAGAAGACATTCCGGGTCGGCTCAGGGAGGCCAATGGTGGGTGGTTGGCCGATTTCGTGTTCGTTTGTACGGGAGCGAGATCGGCTCAGATCCAGGGTATGGAATCGGTCGAGAGAGGAGGCACCGTCCTGTTTTTCGCGCCCACAGACCCCGGTGTGACAGTCCCGCTTTCAATAAATGATCTCTTGTTTCGGAATGATATTACGCTGACGACGTCCTACGCCGGAAGTCCAGCTGACCACATGAAAGCGCTCGAATTGATTCGTCTGGGACGGCTCCGTGTTAGAGAAATGATCACCCACAGACTCGGCCTCGAAGAGACCGGCAAGGGGTTCGCCCTGGTTGCAGCGGCAAGAGAATCCATTAAAGTGATCATCGAACCTCGAAAGTAACTCAAACGATTGACCACGGAGACGCCGAGGACAACGGGAAGGATGTTTTTTTGTTTGTCGGGAATTCCCGACAAACAGAAGGGCTGCTCGGGCTCCTTGAGCCAATTCATCGTGAAAGCCTAGCTTGTCTTAGCAGGCGGTCCCATCTTTTGGAAGGATTGGTCAAGAAAGAGGAGTCTCTGTCCCTCTCTGGTGATTCATCGCTGTGTACTTCGAGGGATTGTGTGAGGGACTGTCCAAGTCAGTGACGCTCATCCATCGCTCAGCTCAGGACAGGTCGGGTCGGACGTCGCAAAGACAATATACGAAGGAGGAGGTTGTTATGGATTGGGGGTTGGAGAATCGTTTGGCTCGTTTGATTCAGCAGGACGGCCACTGCTTTTTTCTACCGATCGATCATGGCTATTTTCAGGGGCCAACGACCCGCTTGGAAAAGCCTGGGGAGACCATCGCCCCCCTGATTCCTTACGCGGACGGGCTTTTTGTGACACGCGGAGTCCTCCGTTCCTGCGTAGATCCCAAGAACAGCCCACCTATCATTCTGAGGATCTCCGGCGGAACGAGTATCATTGGGACAGATCTTGCCCACGAAGGAATCACCACGTCGATTCAGGAGGCCCTTCGGCTCAACGTGGCTGCGGTGGGCATGTCGATTTTCGTGGGAAGCGAATACGAACACGACTCTCTGCTCAATCTCGGTAAACTCGTCGATGAGTGTGAGAACTATGGCATTCCGGTGATGGCCGTTACTGCCGTGGGAAAGGAGCTCGAGAAGAGAGACGCCCGCTACCTGGCCCTCTGTTCTCGGATCGCCGCCGAGCTTGGCGCTAAGGTCGTCAAGACCTATTGGTGCGAGAATTTTGAGCGGGTTACCAATGGCTGTCCCGTTCCCGTTGTGATGGCCGGCGGCCCCAAGTGTGAGACGGAGCGTGAGGTCTTCGAATTCGTATATGACGGCATGCAGCGGGGAGCCATTGGACTCAACTTGGGGAGAAATGTTTGGCAACATGACCACCCTGTCGCCATGATGAAGGCCCTCCGGGCGATTGTGCACGAGCAGGCATCGGTCAACGAGGCGGTAGACATATTCAAGAGCGAAAAAAAACCAACATCATGACTACGATTCATTATCCAGCAACTATGGGTTGGACGACATAGAGCAGGAGAGATGTGCTTGCGTGAAAACAATTGTGCTTAGGCAACCGGAAGGCTTCAGGTTCTTGGTCAAATCCCGAGAAGACAGGTGGTTATCGACTCGGAGCCAACCTGAGATCATCGTGCAGATTGAAGGGCCTGGTTTCGATTGAGCCCTCGACTTCCCCTGCCATACTCTCAGGAGTGGCTCCTCTCAAAGATACCCTTCACCTTTTCGATATCGTCAATCTCCTGGACTGTCTTGTCATTCCGAATTCGCTTGATGCGGGGAAACCGGAGGGCAAAGCCGCTTTTGTGACGTTGACTTCTGTTGACGGTATCGAAGGCCACCTCGAGGACAACCTCTGGTCGGACGATGTGGACTGGGCCATATCGCTTGATCGTTAAATCCTTGAATCGGGTGGTGAGTGTCTCGATTTCGTGATCCGTGATACCGGAATAAGCCTTCCCAATGGCCACGAGTTCCTTCCCCCTTCGAACCGAGAAGGTGTAGTCTGAGAGAAGTCCTTTTCGTTTTCCATGGCCATACTCGGCAGCGGTGACCACGACATCAAGGGTGGCGAGGGGCTTCTTCATCTTGAGCCAAGCCCTCCCCCGCTTTCCCGGCGAATACGGAGAATCGGGCGCCTTGGCAACGAGTCCCTCGTTGTTTCGACCGCGAGCCTCATCAAAGGCCTGGTCAATGTCGCGGGGGGCTTCGGCTTCGGTCATCTGGCCGAGAGAGAAGGCTTGGGACTTCTGGAGTCTTTCAAGGAGTGCCCTTCGCTGACTGAGCGGCCTCTCGAGGAGTATGTCTCCCTGATGGTAGAGAACATCAAAGCCGACAAAGTGTGCTGGAGCCTCTTGAAGAATGGCTTCTGAGGGCTGTTTTCTTCCGAGCCGCCTCTGAAGAGAAGAGAAGGGTTGAATGCGACCCGCTTTCAGAACGATGATTTCACCGTCCAAGATAAAGTCAGCTCTGAGGGTATGCAGACCCCGAACGACGTCCGGGAAAGAAGCGGTCACATCGTCCATGGTTCGGGAATAAACCCGAATACGCTCTCCCTCTTTATGGATCTGTGATCGAATGCCATCGTACTTGTCTTCCACCAAACAGCACTTGCCCATGGCCTCGATAATCCTCTGTGGGGAATCCTCCGGGGTGGCTAACATGAACTTGATTGGATGGAAAAGGTTCATTTTGGCCTGGTCAAGGGTGTTGTATCTCGACCGTAAGGCCGTCTCTCCAATATCACCGCTTAGCATGTTGGCCCACTGAACCTGCTTGAGATCGCGACCAAAGGCCTTTGCCAGGGTGCTTTCCACCAGGCTCTCTTTGAGGCCGATCCGCATGTCTCCGGTGATGATCTTGAGGACGTATTTCGCTTCGAGGGGCGAGGCTTCACGGAGAATTTTGTAGAGGGCATCCTGCCGGTGCTTGGCGCTCCGAGTGCCCGGGAGGGAGGAGAAGAAATCGGCGACATCCCGCAACGTCAGTCCTTTGCGGGTCCCCGTACGTGAAAGGAGGGCTTCGGCCATGGCCCCCGTGTCCCCGGTCTGCAGGTAGGCTGAAGCCATCTGATTGGGTGAAATACCGAACTGATCGATCAAGACCCGCCGGACCGATGCCCAGCCAAGATGAAGCGTTTCCTGATGTGTCGAGGGAAAGGGTTGGCCACAGAGAAAGACGGCGGCGACCCGTAGGTCATCATCGCCAAGAGACCTGAGGTACTCAACCAGAACGGATTCCTTCTTGAGTCTCTTCGTCGTTGCAGAAATCGCCTCGCAAACTTGGGCAAATCTCTCCATCTTTGCCATTATAGCACGGTGGGCGGTGGGAGTTTCATGGAGAACACCCTAAGCAGAGATAAGAGACGAGAACGGATCTTGAGATTTCCTTTAAGTAAACTCACTCCCAAGCGACTCAGCTTCCAGGTTCGGCCATGGGATCTCCCGCAGTTTCGAAACGCGTATGTCAGGCGAGAGTGTCTCTGGTTGGAATAGAGGGATAATGAAATCGGTGTCGTCCGTTGCAAATGCCGTCTGGGAAGCAGACTTTCACAGCATCATTTGCCCTTGCCGGGCCTTTGCGACTTCCTCCCGGAACTTCGTGGCTCTTTCCGTAAGTTGGGCGAAGTCCTTCTCATCGAGGATCTTCTGGCTCACCAGGCTGCTTCCTGCCGCGACAGCGGCGGCTCCTGCCTTGAGAAATGGCCCAGTCGTCTCGACCGTTACGCCGCCGGTCGGAATGAGCTCAACCTGAGGCAGTGGAGCGAGAATTGCCTTGATATAGGATGGACCTCCTACATCGGCTGGAAAGACCTTCACGAAATCGGCCCCCAACTCCCAGGCTTTGAGAATCTCTGTCGGTGTGAAACATCCTGGAATAACCACTTTGGAATACCGCCGACAAAGCGCCACGGTCTTTGGGTTGAGCGTTGGTGAGACGATAAACTGTGCACCAGCAAGAATGGCGGCGCGGGCCGTCTCAGGATCTAGCACGGTGCCCGCGCCAAAGAGAACCTCAGTGCCAAACCGTTGGGTCGCCTCAGAAATGACATTCAGAGCACCGGGAGTCGTCATGGTCACCTCGATGACCCCAAGCCCCCCCGCTTTGATTGCCTCTGCCGCCTCGACGAGATCGCCCGATGTTTTGGCCCGGATGATTGCAACAATGCCTGTTTGCCGGATTATCTGCCGTTGCTTATCTTTTTCCATGGGTTCCTCCTCACCTTTGGACCCGAAAATCCTTGCTCTTGAGAAACTTCTGAATGTCTTCCATAGTAATCCAGTTAATGTCACCCGGAATCGAGTGCTTGATGGCTGCCATGGCATCGCCGATCTTCAAACCCTGCTCGACTCCCTCCTGCAAATAGCCATAAATAAAACCCGCCGTGAATGAGTCTCCCGCGCCAAACCGATCGACAATATCAATTTCAGCCACATCATCCCGGTAGATCTCTCCCTCCGCATAGACCAGACTCGTCCAGGTGCCGGTCAGTACGGTCTTTACCCCTCTCAGGGTAATGGCCACAATGGGAATGCCAAAATTGTCTGAAAACTGCTTCGCAATGTCCTCATAATCCCCTGTGTATCCGAGCACCTCTTCGGCATCAAACTGGGTCGTAATGACGATGTCGACCTTGTCGAGAATCCTCTCAAAACATGCCTTGGCATCGGCCGCAGACCAGAGCTTTGCCCGGTAGTTGAGATCGAAACTCGTCTTGCAGCCGGCTGCTCTGGCCTTTTCGATGGCCTCTACTGTCGCCTCACGACAACCCGGGCTCAGGGCAGGCGTTATCCCAGAGGTGTGAAAGATCCTCGTTCCTTTGAGGATTTCGTTCCAGTTGATTTCGCCGGGACCAAGCATGCTGGCTGCAGACCCCCCCCGATCATAAATGACCGACGTCGCTCTGGGAGTGCTCCCGAATTCTACAAAATAAAGACCCGCCCTTCCTTCTTTTGTCCAGACGATGTGGGAGGTGTCCACCCCCTGTTCCCTGGCCTTGTTGGCGATCATGCGCCCCATGGGATTGGTGGGCAGTTTCGAAACCCAGGCAGAACGAAGGCCAAGACGGCTCACATTGGTGGCCACACTTAGTTCTGCACCACCGATGGTCACATTGAAGCTGTCCGTCTGCTCCAACCGCTGATAATTCGGAGGTACGAGGCGAAGCATCGCCTCCCCCAATGCGACAACGTCAAACATGGCTTGCCTCCCCTCTTTGATGAAACCCTTAGGCGGTCCGTTCGAAAAAACTCAAAAGCACAGTCCCTCTAGTCTAAATACCCGAGCCGCCTCGATATCGTTCTTGCGCTTCACTTGACGGCAGGAATGAGTTCACTCATTCCAGAATCTCCTTGCAGGGTAAGGCTTATCATATCCCAGAGCGCTGTCCATCCAGACGAAATAACGGTTAAAAAGGGCCGTCTTCCGGACCACGCTGCGAACGGCATCATGAATTGCCCCTCGCGCTTTGTTAAAGGGGCAGACTCGGATACAGGTGGCGCAGTCCAGCCGGTTTTTGGCCCAGAAGGAAAAGCACTTTTCTGCGTCAACGTACCATTTCAAGACACCAGAATGATTGGAGAAATTTGGGCCCTCTGCGGTCATCTCTCCGTGGGGGATAGCCTGGGAAGGACAGTGTATGGCGCACTTCTTACAGGTCTGACAGAATTCGACAGCTCCGAAGGCCTGGTAGGAATCGCGCATCAGGGGAAGGTCCGTAAGGACCTTGCAGAGTCGCACTCTCGGACCGAATTTCTCGGTAATGAGAAGCCCCATTCGGCTCCACTCCCCCAGTCCTGCGGCCATGGCGAGCGGAATGCTGAGGGCCGTGTCGTTCCCGGCCGGAATCGCCCGGTAACCCATTCCTCGAATCAATGCGGCCACGAGGTTTGCGATGAAGGCCATCTTGGAATATCCAAGTCCCGTTGCAGCTCCTGCGACGCCCGTGGGAGAAGAACGAATTGCACCATAGTCCATTTCAATCGCCATCACAATGGCGTGATGGTATCCCTCAGGGACTTCAATCGGATAGTGCTCTCCAGTGATCAGGTTGAATTCATGAGAATAGACCCAGTTTGGATGGAGCCGGCAGATACCCACCAGATCGGCTCCCAGGAACTTGACGACCTTTTTGATAATGCGGCTCATCTCCTCTGGCGAATCCTTGACCGGATCCCCGGCTTCCACGAAATGTCGAATTTTGGCCGGGACACCGTCCCATGAATAGAGCCCAGAGTTACTGCGGGAGTTTGCGAAGCCGAAACCCCACTCCAGGTTCCATGCGGCATTGCGAAAAGCATAGTCAAGCTTTCGATACCCCACCGTGTGCTGGTACTTTACCTCCCGATAGAAGCGTTCCGCATGGGGCTGCATCTTTTCATCCCAGACACTTCGTTTGAACATTTCGTTCTTCTGATCGAAACGATAGTCTGGGACAGGAAAGGCCAGATCTGCTTCAGGTCGCTCATGTTCAGGTGGGATACCTGTGTTCATTCTTTTCTCTCTCCATGGTCAGGGTTTATTCTTTATAGGCATTTAGCTTTCAGCTGTCGGCGTCCAGCTTTCCAACGGACCCTAACAGAAGGTATTCTCCCTGAGTCACATGAGGAATAAGTGGATCATAGGCTGAGAAACCTCTGAGAATGCTTAATTATTATCCCTGTCGCGCTTCAGTGCTGGATCCTCTGTCCCATTCTGCTGATAGCTTTTCGCAGATCCCTGAATGCTAACTTGACTTAGACGTTTCAGTACTTCATCCTCAGATAGGTCATACCAATTGTCATACGCCTCAGCGACCGCGAAATAGGGTCCTTCTCGAATGTTGAGGCAGATGATCGTGTCCACGAGCGGAGCGATTTTTTGAATCGAGTGCATGGGTGCCGTGGGGACGGCGACAAGTATCTCTTTGGCGTTGGCTCTCCGGACCGATTCGATCGATGCCATCATGGTGTAGCCGGATGCAAGGCCATCATCGACGAGAATCGCCGTGCTACCCCGGATGGGGGCGGGTGGCTTGTTCTGCCGGAAGAGTCGATTCCTTATTTCTACCTTTTCTCGAACACGCGCTATGGATGCGTCGATTTGGGAGGGTGTCAATCCCAATGTCCCGACCAAAGATTCATTGAGAAAAACGTCACCATCCAGGGTGACGGCTCCAAATCCGGCCTCCGGATTCCCGGGAATGGGGACCTTCCGAACGATGATCATGTCAAAGGGGATAGACATGGCGTGAGCAATCTCGAGCCCAACGGGAACACCTCCGGATGGGATTGCCAGTACCAGGGCTTTCCCGCCGACTTCCCTCTGGAGGAGAGGGACTAACTGCCGTCCGGCATCAGTCCTGTCCTTGAATACCTGTCTTTTCCCCTTGAGGGATGTGTTTTCGAGTATCTTTGCCATGTCCGAAGATCCTGAGAATTGTGCACAGGGAGGGCTCTTGGGTCGTCCTTGATGGTACCAGGCATCGAGAACCCTTTGCAAGCATTGATCAGGAGACGCATTGCAATTTTGTGTATGCCCTCGCCCCTGAGAGACATCTGCGGAAGAATTCCGAAAACGGCCCAAATCGTGTCACCGCCAGAGAAGGGGTGCGAAGGGACAAGAGGGCCCGATTCGAGAGCGGGATTGATTCCTTGGTTGGTCAACGGCTCCTTGTGACTCCCACCCGGTTACAATGCACGGCGAGGGGACATGTGCTACATTTGGGGCTGATTGGACGGCAAACTCTCTGACCGAAAGAGACCAGCATGTCGTTGATTTCGATCCAGTATTCGGCAGGCAGCTTTTTCCTCAAGGCGAACTCAGTCTGCTCAGGAGTCTTTGTGGCGACGTATCCCCAGCGGTTGACAATTCGATGCACATGGGTGTCGACGCAGATGCCGGGCTTATTGTATCCAAGGGTGATGACGAGATTGGCGGTTTTCCTCCCCACCCCCTTCAGTTTCATGATTTCATCGATTTCGTCAGGCACGCTGCCCTGATATTCCTCAATGAGGGTCCTTGAGATATGGAGAATCGTTCTGGCCTTGTTACGATAGAATCCAACAGGATAGATCGCCCTTTCTATCTGTTCAGGCGAGAGCCTGATCATCTCCTCGGGCCGTCTGGCAAGGTCGAAGAGGCGCTTTGAAGCTTGGTGGGTTGTTTCATCCTGAGTTCTCAGACTGAGGATACATGAGACGAGAACCAAATAGGGGTCTCTCTTTTGGGCGACTTGGGTGACCGCCGGGTCTTCCCACTGCCTGACCGCACGGCGAAGCATTCGAACGGCCTCGTGAATCTGTGGATCTTTCATCCGTCGGCTGATCTTACGGCGTCCGCAGTAATGAAAAGCGCCGATACTATATCGGCACCGGCGCTTTTTGACAATGGGAATGTTATGAGGGATTCCCCCATTTTTGGGGGAGCCTGCTGTCTCTGAGCGACGTAGCGGAAGCGGTGGGGACCCTTCGAGGATGATCAGGAAGGGGAAAGCCGCGCCTTTAGAGCGCGGAAGGGGCAGGTATTCCTCGCCTGCGAACCTCGATTGGGTCACCGCGAGAGCTTGGGAGCGAGGGGAGAGTGGGCTCCCATTTGAGAACTCCGAAATAATCACAGAAATCCTTAACTTCTGAGAAATATCCTTCGGGAAATGGGGGACTCCCCAAATGTTATGGACGTCCTTCCTCGGATTTACTCCTGGGGCTGGCCTCTGGCCGTTTTCTTGATCGAAGCGATCCGCTTGTCTTCTGGAATGGCTATCCGGTAGCTTGCCTCTTCTCCTGGGTGGAGCAGTGAAGGATTGGCGTGGGTCGTTTCAAATCGGAGAAAATTCCCCCCATTGTCGTAGTACTTCACAGTGATGCGAATATCTTTTATCGTGTGGTCGGAAGTATTTTTGAGAAAACCCATGACCAAGAAGGATCCGTTCTCGACGAAATTGTTGCCTTCCGTGAATTCAAGGTCGGCGGCAAATGTTATGGAGACAGAGGTGAAGAGGATCAATCCGACAATCCATCCGGTGTTCTTCATGGCAATCCCCCAGGGGTAGGATTCACCGGAGGGGGTTTGCAAAAAACGTGCCCTTGCCCGAAAGCGGGTCTTCGAAGCGAAGCTGGAGCGAACAACTGAGAGACGGTACTTTGCAAACCCTTTACAAGAGCGAAGAAATAGAGGATATTGTTATAGGAGAGGTTCAAAGAATCAAAAAGAGAAGCAGTGATGAGGTGTTTCCCAGTTCGACGGAGGGAAACCCTTCCATGACCCGAAAGGACACGCTTTATGTTTACTGGTCCTTCCATTCACCGTTCCCTCTCCAAATGGACTTGTGTGTGGGTGGGTTTACTCATCTGGGGTTGCGCCTCGATGAGTCAGATGAAAGATTTCACGTTTAACCCCACAACTGACGAAACCTTCCCAGAGGCCGAGGAGGCCAGGCTATATCAAAGTGGTCTAGGGCAGCCGCATCGGGTGATTGGCGAGGTGCTGATCGTTGGAAGGCTTGGCGAAGAAAAGGATTCACTGGAAAAACGTCTTCTCGAAGCTGTTCGTCAGATCGGTGCCCAAGGGGTTATCGTTGTCGAAGCCGGCGAAACGGTCTTGGAAGTCGGGAGGGCCGGTGTAAGACACGATGTCTCAGGCGGAGCTGCCACGGATTATCGGATCTATCCTGCCCCCGTGACGATTGAGGAAGAGAGGATATACATTCGGGGAATGGCTATACGATTCGAAGGGGCTTGAGGAGATGCTTCCACCTTCATAAAAGATCCCGCCCCTAATCGATTTTAGTCCAACCTCCTCACTCCCATCATACATTTGAGGCCAACCGCCCAGTTCTCCTTTCGGGCAGGAATCCCTTCAAAGCTTATCGTAGTAAAATCCCGAATGGATAAGAACGGCTTTCTGAGAAATTGCGGTGTATAATAAAAGAGCGGGCTGAGAAGGGGATTGTCTGATGAAGATACAAAGATGTTTACAGGTCGCCTCTGTGCCCCTTTTCTTGGTTCTTCTTTTGGGATGTTACCGCTATATCCCATCCGAGCGGGTCAATGTGGCCGAGATTCCAGATAGGGAATACGAGATCTACGTTTACAGTTTCACGCCTGACATGTATGCCGTTCTCTTAGACATCCCAAACGATGGAAAACGGGTTTATATGCGCCATACCGATAGAACTGAAAGGGTTGGCATGGACCGACCCGGACCGTACGTCGCCGAAATTCAGAGGAGGATCAGGGGATACCGTTCGGCGATCAAAATCACAGATGAAGAGGGATTTGAGCGGGGCTACTTGATGGTGTCTGTGAGCCTGAGTTATACGGTGCATCGGTATCAGGACGAAATCAAGGTCTCTATTTGGAAACCGGCCCTCGACGAGGAACTTGGCCCCAGACTTCACCCGGGGCTCACCAGGGAGCGTCACACGGAAAAGGCGCACTAGAAGAAATGCTCCAGCCTGCTTCACAGGTGAGGAGTTGCCTGGGGTTTCAAAGCAAGAAATTTATAACTTCTTGATGCTTCAAGAGAATCTTGGATCTTTAGATGGAACGCTCATATCCCTTCGCTCCCTTGCTCTCGCGTTGACCCCTTCGGGGTTCGCAGGTGGGGAATACTTGCCCCTTCCCCGCTCTGAAGGCGGGGTTTTCCCCTTCCTGCTCACCCTCGATGGGTCCCCAACGCTTCTGCAAACGTCCCTCACGGACATGAGCGTCCACAAAACTGAGGAAACTCCTCTCACAGGTCAATAGACTTTAGCCATAAGTCCGGCTAGAATAAGGGGGTGATCGGAAACCGAGGCGGTTGGTTTTGCGTTGAGAAACGGTTTTTCCAAATAAGGACAGTTGTCCCTCACAAAACAGGGGTATGAACAGATAGGAGTTAGCCTATGCGTTATGCGGTCAAGATTACTGACCCATCAACAGAAAGACATTGCGAGGTCTATGTAGCCTCTGACGAGGATTTGGAGGTCCTCTTGCTCTTCCTGAAATGCGCCGAAGGACTCGAGCACAGGGTTAAGGACTTGAAAGAAGTGCCTCCCGATTCTTGAAAGTCTCTTGTCTTGGCCCACAGGCGCCACGCCTCACGATGGTATATGCTGGTCTTTTTCCCTCCTTCATAATCGGAAGAGGCTTTCGTCCTCCGTTCGCTATTGTGCCAGCAGCCTCGATAGGGCAATCACGACCTATTCCTCGGTCCCCGTCGTTTCCCTGATTTCAAATTGATAGATGTTACCCTCGGGGAGGGGATCCCCGTTTTCGTCGACGTACGAGAGGATTTCATCGGGATTTCGGTTCTTTCCCCATCTGAGTGGAAAATAGGTGCCTTCTCCCTCGGCGCAAGTCGAACCGGCTCGATCAGTGATTCTTCCTTTACACACGTAAAACTCTCCGTCAGCTCGAGCGGGGTCTGCTTCCACGATATACGTCTTTCGGAGGGTCAAAGGCCGGATGTAGTTGACTCTCAAATCTTTGGTCACCACAAGCCTTCCGGATGCAACAGCTGAGGACCACCAGAGGCCCTCATCGACCACGCATGAGACGATCCCCCCGTGGAGGATTCCAGAGAATCCACACAGTTCCTCCCTAGGCCTGAATTCGGCCTTCACCTGACCATTCTCGACATACAGGCACAATCTTAATCCTATCGGGTTCTTTTTCCCACAGACAAAACACGTGTCGTAAGAGGGGAGATAACGTCTCAATTCAATCACCTGGTCATTCTCGTTTCGGCGTGCCCCAGGCGACCCATGGAGATCGTTTCACTATGGAGACGAATACCTGCGCACCTGGGCGTTCTCTAGCTTTTAGAAAAAAAGACGGAGTGGACAGATCGAGAGGCAGCACCCGGATCACGGGGGTTTTTCGCAGAGAGCCGTCGAGGCGAGCCCCTTCAGGCTGCTCGTTTTCAGGAGCTGATCTGGCCCTGTTTGAGCATCTCAGATATGATGCTATAAACTGAAGAATGGGATGCCATTACATTTTCGAGAATGAAACTCAAAGACTTGCCCTGACGAATGAGATCCCAGATCTCTTTTGCCAGTGGCGATGTCTCCTTGTCTTTCCAAGAGAATCCCTGGGCTTTCGGGACAAACACCTTGTTGGCGTCCGGGATCTCTTGCTTGAGTTTATTGAGTTCGTCTCGAAGCCGGTTTGCCTCAAATACGAGCGCAATGGTTCGAAAGGGAATCCTTTCTTCCTGCTGCATCGCTTCAAATTCTCCAACCTTGAACGTAAAAGCTTCGCCGCTGACAGATTGAAAGACCTGATAGAATGCCTCGACCCCTCTCAGGTGACCGAGCTTGGCCGCGCGGACCCCTCCTTTTTCAATATATATTTCTCCTACCGGTTCGTTGTTCTTATCAACGATCGTTAGGAGTCCAGTCCGATCACTTTGAGCCAGCGTCTGAATCAGTGTCGAGGCATCGAAGTACTCGAGACTTCCGGAAAGTTCCTGTCCCTTGATCTGCAGTCTCTCCTTTCGAATCCATGCTTCGAGTCTCTTTGCCAGTATGGTAGCGAGCCGAACCGTCAGAAGGGGAATCTTCCCCAAGAGACCCACAAAAGCCTTCCGGGACAGGACAAACAGTTCGGCCTTTTCCGGGACACGTGCCATTGAGCCGCGAGGCGAACCCGTCAAAATGGCCATCTCGCCGATCATTTCCCGCTCTCCAAGATAGGCGACAACCTCCATTTTCTGGGTCTTTGGACCGGTTCGGGAGATCTCGACAACCCCTGATTTGATGATGTAGAGCTTGTCGGAGGGATCCTGGATATCAAAAATCACTGAGCCTGGTCCGTAAGTTTCAAGGGTACACTTCTCGACGATCTGGCCGAGGTTTTCGTCTGGAAGAGAGTCAAGGAGCTGACATTGTTTGAGGAAAGCCAGAACTTCGTCCTTGTTCAATGGATCATTCATGATAGGTCCCCCTGAGCGCCACAGGATTCCGGGGCACCGCCGTAGCTCCGTAAAGATGTCCACAAATGGGGAATAGAAAAGGCGATCCCATCGAGATATGGTGTTAAAAGTACCCTCTTTCGATGGGTGGGTCAAGCCCTGCACTGCCTCAGCAAATCGTCGATTTCGATGGAGAAAGTCTTCCTGTAAGGATGAGGGAAAATGGGCTCATGCAGGCGCATGAAGTCGGTTTCCATCTCTCGCAGAGCACGCGGAGATCTCTAAGTTTCGACCTCAATCGCTGAGCGGGCGATTCAGGTCAAAAGCGTCGGCGCTTTGCATGGATCAATTGATTTGATACCCCCACGCGATTCGTTGTGAAATCTGTATTGCATGGCTCCAAACGGGCTCAATGGGTGGCCTGATTTTCCTTTCAAAAAATCAGGCCAGCCTCAGAATCATCTCTTGCGAACTCTGTGGGCCCAAGCAAGGGCGACAGAGCGCGTGGTCGGGCATTGTCCTGAAAAGCCAATGTGAAGACGTTTAATGCGCTCCTATGAGTTTGGCGTGACGAGTTCTCGGAGACGCCGGGCATTTTCCAGGGCATAACCCGACACGTCGTTGTTGAAATAGGCATAGACCGCTCTGCTTTGGTTCAGCCAGAACTGAACCTTCTGGGCCCAGCGGGTGAGTTCCTCGTCTGTATACTTGGAACCATAAAGGGCTTGGCTTCCGTGAAACCTGAGGTAGACGAAATCGGCAGTGACCGTCTCGCAAGAAGGAAGATTTGGAGAGTCAGAGATACACAGAGAGAATCCATAATGCTCAAGAAGACGAACGACCTCAGGGACGAACCAGCTGTCATGTCGAAACTCGAAGGCGTGGTGTGTTTTGCTTAAAACGGGAAACCCGGACACGAGTTTGCAGAAAGTGGCAAAAGGTTCCCCCCGGTAGACAGACTGAGGCGGAAGTTGCCAGAGGATAACGTCGAGTTTTTCCCCGAGACCCTGACAGTTCTCTGAGAAGCGTTGGATTGCTTCCTCACAATTCCGAAGCCTTTTGATGTGAGTAATGTATCGGCTACCTTTGACAGCGAAAAGGAACTTCTCTGGAGTCCTCCGGTACCAGCCTTCAAACACCTGTCTTTTCACGAGCCTGTAAAAGGTCACATTGAGTTCCACAGTGTCGAAATGACGGCTGTAGTATTCGAGCCACTGACGCTGAGGTGTCCCCTTGGGGTAGAAGACTCCTTTGCCCCAGTGCGGATAATTATAACCGCTTGTTCCGATGAGGATTTTTGCCATTTCCCCGCGCCTCCCCCTCACATGAACCATCTCACGTAGCCTTCGAGGGGGTCCCTTGGCGTGCTGAACTGGCTCAAAGGTGAGGACTCATCCCCATAGCCGATTGCCACGCCGATGACGACCCGCTTGGCTTCTGGGATGTTGAGTTGTTCCCGGATGTCTTCTTCGTAGGCTGAGATCAATCCCACAGGGCACGTGGCAAGACCCAAATCATGAGCCGACAGCACAAGATAACCAAGGAACGCCCCGATGCAAAGGTATCGTTCCTTGGAGAAGGCCTCGTCCATGCAGATGAGAATTGCGACCGGTGCCCCATAGAAACGGCAGCTCCCCTCTCCGACGAAGGCGTCCAATGTGAGATGCTCTCGATCGAGGAGTCGGGCCAGTGGCCTGAAAGAGTCTCTCCTTCGCTTTTGAAAACGCGCCGGCAGGGGACGGACGGCTCCAGGTGTGCACGCGACCGATCGCTCTCGATAGGCTCGGAGAAGCCTTCGAGTCAAGCGCTCCAGTTCTTCTCCCATCACGACGGTCACCTCCCAGGGCTGGACGTTCAGCGCCGATGGGGCTCTTCCTGCCCGGCGAAGAATCTCCTCGACGAGCTCCTGATCGACGGGTCTCGAGGAAAAAGCACGATAACTCTTGCGATTCTCTATAGCGGTTTCCAGATCCATTTTTCCTCCTGAGGGAAGCACCGGTCATAAGTTAAAAGATTGTCAGACGAATTGCAATGGATTCTCGGTTGACCGAAGAGCCACGTCAGACGAGTGCAAGTGCATAAAGTCAGTTTCCATCTCTCGCAGAGCACACTGAGATCCCTGAGTTTCGACCTGAATCGCTGAGAAGGCGATTCAGGTCGAAAGCGTCAACGCCTTCGCATGTGTCAATTGATTTGATCCCACGACCCGATTCTTTGTGAAACCTGTATTGCATGGCCCCGGGGGGGCTCAGTGGGTGGCCTGATTTTTCTTCTCGAAAGATCGGGCCAGAGTCAAAATCATCTCTTGCGAACTCTTCCAAAACTCGAATATCAAGTGACCAAAACATTCTCCGGATTGACCCGAGATGTATTCGGAACTCTCAAAGATATCTCTTGTTTTGGATTTTGGGGGATTGGGATTCGTTTCAGATTTACCAGAAATTGATTAAGCGAATCGACCTGCTCCTTGAAGGGATTGGCTGTTTGAATGACGTCGTTCTGCCTTGACGGCTTCAGCATGCTTTCAGTATCCTAGAATCTATTTCACCACGGGGGAGGACGGTGTGATGATTCGTGCCAGGGTCTGGTTTCGATGTGCTGCCATGAAGGACCCCGTGCAGCCCATCTTGGTTGAACCCGCCAGGATTGGCTGGCAGGCTAAATTCCGAGAGGTGGAATTGACAATCGAACGGCCCTTCTCTGGGGAGGAGCTGGCCCACCGGATGAAAGGATGGATCACCGTGGATCCAGGGGATTTCTGCAGGGTTGTTAAGCCTCTGGGCTGGCTCAAAATATTCGACGACGGAGGCCTCGTCGTGGAAATGGAGGATGAGAGACAGTTTCAGACGCTTGAGCGAACCCTATCGGAGCACTTTGGAGACCAGGTAAACCTTGAATTGATACCCAAGAGCTCGCCTCCTCGATCAAGTGGCTGATGCGAGGGCTGGCGAACACAAAAAAAAGCAGAGCCACCCAGCTCTGCTTTACAAAGGAGGTATATGTTTCTCTCTCCTCAATCTATACAAGACGAGGGTTAAAAGAAGATTAATTGAGAATTAAACTCTTTTAATCTTCTTCGCCGAGACTCATTGACAACTCAGCCACTTTTGTTTTTCGTGGGGAAGTAGCGATCATGAGGAGCCCGCCCATTTCTGAGGCGGTCTGTTGTCTCTGAGCGATCCCGCGGAGGCGGTTGGGTTCCCTGACAAACAAGGGAGCAGAGACTGGAGATTAGAGACTAAGGACTGAAGAATTGAGACTAGAGCCTGGAGATTAGAGACTGAGGACTTAAGACTTGCGAGTAGAGACCAGAGATTAGAGGCGAATGGCAAATGACCAGTGACCAATCACCAATGACAAAGGGTTGTTAGGAGTGCGTCTCATTGAACCTTTTACCTTTGTCCTGTGAGGGCGGAATTGGCGAATCTCATAGGGTCACCGCTTGAGTTGCCGAACCGGAGTGTGTACAATGCGAAACTCGCCACGTCACACTGTTCTCAGAAGATTCCATTGAGAGGAGTCCCACGATGAAACGGCTATTTCTGTTTACGACATGTCTGATCCTGTTGCAGATTTTGAATGTGTATGCCCAACACGGTGAAGGCGATGCCATTCTTGGGCATTGGTTAACCGAAGAGGGGAAAGCTGTCGTCGAGGTCTACCGGTGCGACGACCAATTCTGCGGGAAGATCGTCTGGCTCAAAGAGCCGAAGAATGAGGACGGGACTGAGAAGCTGGATACGGAGAACCCTGACCCTGGCAAAAGAGACCGCAAGATCATCGGTCTGAACATCGTGTGGGGCTTCAGATATGACGGCGATAACAAATGGGTGGGCGGTAAGATTTACGATCCGGACAACGGGAAGACCTATTCCTGTAAGATGAACCTCAAGGGTGATACGCTGAAAGTCCGGGGCTACATTGGGTTTTCCCTGATCGGTCGAACAACGGTCTGGACTCGAAAGCCCTAGGATCCATTCCAGTTCCCGAGTGGTGAGAAACAGAATAGGGGGCGTCGAGCCCCTTTTTTGTCGATGTTCGGAACAGGCTTTGATCTCTCCCTCCGCGGGTTTTGAGAGTTCGTCCGGTGTGGTGCTCAAGTCACCGTCTCCACTTCTTGCCTCCCCTCTGTAACCGGGGAGAACCCAAGATGGGTGAAGGTCCCATACCGTAAGGTCTTGTCGAAGCCATGAAGGTCTTTTTTTTGAGATACCTCTGCGTGTGTTCTATCATTCAGCTCATATTTTGGGCTGGTTGTCAGCCAAAAAGCCCAGGGATTCTGAAGCGAACCCAGTACATCATGGGTACCCTGGTTGAGATCACGTTGATCGCTCCAGACGACACAGCAACTGCTGATGCTTTCAGAGGGGCTTTTCAGGAGATGCAGAGAATCGAAAGACTCATGAGTCGAAGAATCGAGGGGAGTGCGGTCTGGCGTCTCAATCGGAATGCCGGCAAAAAGGGGGTAACCGTGGGCTCCGATCTTCTCTCTGTCATCCAGGTCGCCCTGGAAACATCCGACCTGTCCGATGGCGCCTTTGATATCACCGTAGGAAGTCTGGTGAATCTTTGGGATAGATGTCGTCAGGAAAATCGGCTTCCCTCTCAACTTGAGGTCAGAGAATCACTTCGGTTGGTAGACTACCGGTTACTCGAAATCGACGAAAGGGAGAGAACCCTCTTCTTGAGAAAAGAGGGGATGGAAATCGTTCTCGGCGGCGTCGCCAAGGGCTATGCAGTGGATCTGGCTGTTCGTTTTCTTCAGGACTCGGGATTCCGAGACTTCATCGTGAACGCTGGTGGTGATCTCAGAACGGCCGGTACCAAGCTGGGTACACCCTGGGCTGTCGGAATCCAGGATCCGAGGGACAAATCGAGAATTCTAGCGACCATCGAGGCGAGAGACGATTCCGTTGCCACCTCTGGAGACTATGAGCGATACTTTATGAGAGATGGCGTTCGGTATCATGAAATCCTCGATCCCTCAACTGGATTTCCGGCAAGGAAGTCGCAAAGTGTGACCGTCATTCATGACGAGTTGATCTGGGCAGACGCCCTGGCCACGGCCGTCTTTGTTTTGGGACCGGAGAAGGGGATTCCTTTGGTTGAGGAACTGGCCGGGGTGGAAACGCTGATCATTGATTCGAAGGGAGAGGTTCGTGTCTCATCGGGAATGGAAAAGAGGATCGAATTTCAATAAAGGGGGATATTTTCGGTCTTTTGAGGTTGACACCAAAATGGGAGTATGTTAAAAATTTCGGCAACTTCTAGATCACCGGGCCGAGATCGACTGAACCCGCAAAAAGAGGGTCATTTTGAAGAAGAAAGATTCCAGTGGGCTAAGTATTGTCGTTTGGAACCTCTTCGCCTCCCTGAGACTGACGATATTCCTTCTTATCCTTCTTGCAACCACTTCAATCTTGGGAACGATCATCCTGCAACAAGGCACTCCCCAGCAGTACCTTGCCGAATATGGTCCCAATCTCGCCAGCATCCTCGACTTCTTTGGCCTCTTCGATATGTACCATTCATGGTGGTTCTTGGCCATTCTGGCCCTGCTCGTGCTCAATCTGGTCTTCTGTTCCCTCGAGCGACTTCCCTCCCTTTGGCGGCAGGTTTTTCATCAACGAGTTGATTTGAGTCCCAAAAGCATTCAGGCGCTGCCCTTGAGGAGGAACCTTCGGGGGGCTAAGGTAGGAAAGGGGTTGGGGGAGAAGATCCAGAAAACCATCCGCCGCTTTTTCGGTGAACCCAGGCGGATTGAAAAATCCCAGGGCCTTCTCCTCTATTTCGAGAAGGGTCGCTATGGACGTTTCGGGGTTTATGTTGCCCATCTGAGCATTATCGTTATCCTGGTTGGAGGAATGGTGGGATCGGTCTTTGGTTTTAAGGGTATCGTCAGAATTGTTGAGGGGGAGACGGTCGATCAGGTCTCTCTCCGAAAGAATGGCCGGTTCGTAGGCTATCCCTTGGGTTACCAGATTCGATGTGATGATTTTGATATATCCTATTACGACACTCCCGGGCCGAACAGATTCGTCAGTGAATACACGAGCAGTCTGACCGTTTTGGAAAATGGTCAGGAAATCCGCCGACAGAAGGTCCGGGTGAACCATCCGATGACCCATCGGGGTCTCAAGTTCTATCAATCCTCCTATGGCCAGGAGGCGGAGGTTGTCATCCGGGTGAACGAAAGGGACGGCGTTGCTTCCTACGAGGTCCAGATTCGTCAGGGACAGCGGGTGAGAGTTCCTGAGGACGAGATAGCCCTTCAGCTCCTGGGGTATTTTCCGGAAGTCCATACCTTCGGAGAAGGGATTCAGGTCGCTCTTTTCTCTAAGGATCAGCCTCCGCGTCGGATCTGGCTGTTCAAAGAGATTCCTGACTTTGATGAAAAGCGAGGGGGGCGTTTCGTATATACCCTCAAAGATATCCTCATCAGGGAGTTCACGGTTCTTCAGGTGACCAAGGACCCCGGAGTCTGGGTCGTCTGGATTGGGTGTGGTCTACTCATTCTTGGCACGATTATGGCTTTTTTCGTACCCCACCGCAGACTCTGGGTCTATATCTCCTCAAAGGATGGAAAGCCCCGGGAGGTGCTGCTCGGGGGAAACACCCATCGCAACAAAGTGAGTTTTGAAAGGGAGTTCGCTGAGATTATTCAGCGTCTCGAGCAAATCGGACTGAAGGCGGCCTGAAGCTCTTCATCTGGGCAATTCAAGCAGCTCGGCGCGTCAATGGCTAAGACTGTTCGGTGTATCGTGATCACAGGATATGGGATCAATTGTGAACGAGAGATGGCACACGCCTGTCGACTGGCCGGCGCCGACGTCGTTGATATCGTTCACATGAGCGAATTGGTCCATGGCAAGAAGTGGTTGGACGACTATCAGTTTCTCAATTTACCGGGAGGTTTCCTCAACGGTGATGACTTGGGTGCTGCACGGGCGGCGGCAAATCGCCTCCGGTATACGCGGGTGAAGACCAAGGGTGAGAGGCTTTACGATCAGATCTTACGATTTATCGGAGAGGGAAAACTGATCTTAGGCGTGTGTAATGGCTTTCAGCTCATGATTAAGTCTGGTATGCTTCCTGGTTTCGATGGCGATTATGAGACGCAACGGATGACGTTGACCTTCAATGATTCAGGGCGGTTCGAAGACCGCTGGGTTTATCTCAAAATCAATAGAGAAACTCCTTGTATTTTCACACGGGGCCTAGAGGGGGTCTACTTGCCAGTGAGACATGGGGAGGGCAAATTCATACCGCGTGATGATGGCACGCTCCAGAAACTAAAAGAGAGGGGATTGGTCGTCGCTCAGTATTCGGATCGAGATTTCCGCCGACCCACGATGGACTACCCCCTGAACCCAAATGGTTCAGTCGATGCGGTTGCGGGGATCTGCGATGAGACAGGCAGACTCATGGGCCTGATGCCCCATCCCGAGGCGTTCACCCATGCCACCAATCACCCACGATGGACGAGGGAGAAGCTCGACGAGGAAGGAGCCGGGGTGGCGTTCTTTAGGAATGCAGTCGAGTACATTCGGCATAGTCTCTGAAACATTCTGGAATAATTGAGAAATTGTGGAAAGGAGGTAGGTATGAACAAGGCTGAGCTGACGCTTCACTTGGCAGAGCGGACAAACCTCACACAAAAAGTGGCGAAGGTCATTGTTGACACGATCTTTGACGGTATGAGGGATTCCCTGATCCGTGGTGAAAGGATTGAGATCAGGGGTTTTGGGAGTTTCGTGATTCGAAGCTATGGTGGCTATAAGGGGAGGAACCCAAAGACTGGAGAGATTGTCTCTGTTCCACCCAAGAAACTTCCCTTCTTCAAAGTCGGAAAGGAACTCAAAGAGCGGGTCAACTCCGGTTCCTGATTGTAAAGGCGATAGGGTGTAGAGGTGGAAGCAGGTTTCTGAGAGGTCAGGAAAACTTCCAATAGCGACTCTGTATTTCCTGAATTCTTTCGATCACCCTCTCGATGATTTTGTAGTCATTTTTCTCTTGGTTCCGGTATTTTTCTTGATCTAGCCAGCTATCATCTGCCTTCATTTCGAGCAAGACGGCCCGGACCGACTCACTGAGTGCTGTCAGATCGTATCCTCCCTCAAGGGTCACGGCAATTCTGCCGGAACAAGCAGAACGAGCGATATCTTTCAAGATATTCATCAGGCGAGCAAACCCATTCGCCGTGACCCTCATGCCCCCCAAGGGATCCCGGGAGTGGATGTCAAATCCAGCAGAGACCAGGATGATTTGGGGTTGGTATGCAAGCGCGATAGGCTTGAGAATGTGATTGAAAATGTGAGCGTATTCCGAGTCACCGCAGCCCATACTGAGGGGGATATTTACGGTATAACCCTCCCCCTCGCTTCGTCCAAATTCTTTGGCTGCGCCGGTTCCAGGATAAAACGGGTACTGGTGAGTGGAGAAGTAGAGAACCTCCTGCCGATCATAAAAGGCGTTTTGAGTGCCGTTGCCATGATGCAGATCGCAGTCCACGATGAGAATGCGATCGAGACCGTGTCGTTTTTGGGCGTACTTCGCAGCAATGGCAACATTGTTGAAGAGGCAAAACCCCATGGCTCTGGCCTTTTCGGCGTGGTGCCCAGGCGGCCTCACCAGGGCAAAGATGCTCTCCGTTCTTCCATCTATGACAGCGTCAATGCCTTCGAGAAGTCCTCCGACCGCCCAGAGGGCAGCCTCGTATGATTCCGGGGAAGTGGATGTATCGGGGTCCAGACGAACATGAGGTTTCCCGGCTGTCGCGGCTACCTGATCGATGTAGGAGGGTTCGTGAATGGTCTCGATCTCCTCTCTGGTGGCGCCTCGCGGTGGGATCTCCAGGAAGAGACCCTCCAGTTCTTTTTCACCAAGCATCTTGTAGATAACCCGAAGGCGGTCCGGTGATTCAGGGTGATAGCCCATGTCATGGAGCAGATACCGTTCATCCCTGACAATTCCGACCTTTGTCATCCTCCCCTCCGTCTGAATCCCTAAGGCGAATGCCCTCGGCGTTGTCGATTCGGCGACAGATCGTTCGTCAATTGGTTCGGAAGCTATCCTTTTGCGGTTTCCTTGTCAAGGTTCACCATTTTTCAAAACCCTGATAAAATGCGAGTCATCAGGCGACCCAAGAGACCGGGAGGCACGGGGAATGAGAATCGATGATTTGGTAAGCCGGTATGTTAATTTGAGGCTCACCTATTTTCGTCACCGGAAGCCCACTCCCTGGGAAAGACGGGAACAAGAGGCTAAGGTCAATGCTTTCCTCGATGATCTGGAGGCCTATCTTCTGAAAAGAGATTGGGCTATTGAACATTGTAACGGCGGTTCACGAGTCTATCGATACGGGAAAAATTCGAGTATTTCCTTGAAGATCAAGAACTCGATCGACTATTTTGGCGTGCACACGGTCTCTCTTCTCGATATCTATCTCGTACAGAAACGGCCCATTCTCTGGGACAGGGTATTGGCAGACGGCGAATTGGTCTTCGATTACTTGAGGAAAATGAAATAAAATCCGTGGAAAGGATCGGTCTGGATTCTTGCCGCCCGCTCGACCCAAAACTCGGATAATTCCAAGGGCGCGGAGGAACAGAGGATGGATGCCATATTCCTAGGAACCGGCAGTGCCTGGGGTTTACCGGAATACGGCTGTCGGTGCCGGATCTGCCAGAAGATGGGCCGACTGCGCGAGGAGCGGCTTCGGACGGCCCTTTTTCTTGATGCTGGCGAGGGTCTTCTGGTGGACTGCGGTCCGGACATTCGATTTCAACTGAAGCGAAACGGAATTCAGCATATCGATGCCATCCTGATTACTCACGAACACGGAGACCATTACCTTGGCCTCGACGAGTTGGAGGTCCTACGGCGGAACGGGAGGGCGGAGGAGTGGACCCCTGTTCCCACATTTGCGAGCGAGAAAACCTGGGAAATCATGGAGCGGAGGTTCGATTACCTTGTGGGCAAGCTTCTCGAGAAGCGGTTTGTCACGATCGGTCAGCCCTTGGAAACATTAACAACCAGGGTTATTCCCTTCAAGACGATCCACAGCGAAAGCGCGGAGGGCAGTGTTGGATACGTCATCAGCGAGAGTACAGCGAGGGGCCCTCGGAAGCTCGTCTATACATCCGATTTTGTCGATGCCCGGTATAACGGTTCCCTGCTCGAAGAACCCGATTTCCTCATCGTCCAATCTCACTTTTTCAACGAACCCGCGGTCAACCGGCCCGGACACATGAGCTTTCAGCGGTCCCTGGAGTTTATCGAGAGATGGCGGCCGAAGTCGGCCGTTTTCCCTGTCCACATTTCTGATGCTGACGCTATCCCTGGGGATGAGGCGAATGTATCTCTGAAGAAAACCAACCCTGCGGATCCGCTGATAAATCCGAGAACAGGCTTGCCCTACGAGGCCCCAACGTGCCAAGATGAGTGGCAGGAGCGGGTGGATCAGATATGGGCCGATCGGAACCTTCCTTGCAAAATCACGGTTCCCTATGATGGCCTACGGGTCTCTCTATGGTAAGTTATCTGCTTTAGCCCAGAACGAGTTGGATGATTGTCACGCAGCGATGATAAGAATCTCCCGTGCGCTTTTTCAACGAATGATCGACCACGCAAAGCAGGTTTGGCCAACCGAATGCTGCGGGCTTCTTGCGGGAAAGGACGGTGTTGTCACGAGAATCTACCCGCTTGAGAATCGGGAGGGGAGTCGGGTTTCTTATCAGGCAGACCCCGAACAGCAGTTTCGAGCCTTTCAAGAGATCGAAGATCTTGGTCTAGACCTTCTCGCCATCTATCACTCCCACCCCGATACGGAAAGCTATCCATCCAAGGTGGATCGGGAGAAGGCATTCTACAGCGAGGTCTTACACATCATCATATCCCTGAAAGATGGGGCCGATCAGGTCAGGGCTTTCCGAATTCCGAGGGGCAGGAAGATTATTGAGGAGAGACTCGAGATCTTTTGAGACAGAGCTTCGGGCTTTCGGCCCCTGGAAGTTCGGGACCGCGGGGTTTGGGCCATCATGACAGGAGGACTGGAATCATGGATGACCAAAAGATCCAGCAGAAACTCATCGAGCGGACGCGGCAGGAGCCCTATGCCCGTCTTCTCGGTATAGATGTGAAGAAGATCGGAAAGGGATACGCTCTCGTTGAGATGCGCTTTACCCCCGATATCCAGAACATCTTCGGCATGGCCCATGGTGGAGCCATATATTCCCTCCTGGACGAGGCATTTCAGACAGCCTGCAACGCACACGGCACGCTGGCAGTAGCCCTGAATGTGAGTGTCGTCTATGTTAATTCTCCTGACCCTGGAGCCCGACTGCAGGCGGAAGCTAGGGAAGTGAGCGTCACCCGGAAGACGGCCACCTACACGATCACCGTGACCGATGAGAATGAGAAGGTCATTGCCACCTGTCAGGCTTTGGCCTACCGCAAGGGCGATCCACTTCCATTCTTGTGAGTTTCTGCGGCATTCTCGCAGATCTGATGGCTGAATAGACAGGATTTCGAGAGAGTGTGGCATGGTCAAGGGTGGTTCGAAAAAACGGCTGGTCTTGGTCGGGGGAGGACACGTTCACCTCCTCTCGCTGAAAAATACAGATCGTTTGGTGAATCAGGGCGCCGAGGTCACTCTGATCGGTCCCAATCGATTTCACTATTATTCGGGTATGGGCCCAGGTTTGATTTCTCGGATTTATCGGCCGGAGCAGGTAAGGTTCGACATTCAGCGTATGGTGGAGTCTCGGGGAGGGCAGTTTGTCAAGGACAGGGTTGTTTCCCTGGATGTTGCCCGTAAAACACTCGCCCTCCAGAGCGGGGAGAGAATCACCTATGACCTTGTCTCTTTCAACGTCGGAAGCTACGTCCCCACAGATCGTATTCCAGGTGCCGCAGAGGAAGCGATCCCGGTCAAGCCCATCGAGAACGTAGAATTGGTCCGAGAGAAATTGCTCGAGAGGCTGAGAACCGGAAGTCCAAAAGTCCTGATTGTCGGGGCCGGTCCGGCGGGTGTGGAACTGGCGGGCAACATCTGGCGGTTCGTTCGAGATCAGAATGCCCAGGCAGAAATTGTGCTGGCCAACTCAAGTGATCGGGTTCTGCCCAATTTCCCCCAAAGAGCGAGTACCCTGGCCCAGCGTTCCCTCGTTCAGCGGGGCATCAGGGTTCTCCCCAGTTTTCGTGTGATGAATATGGAAAAGGGGGTGGCTCGTTCCGAATCCGGAGCAGAGGCCGAATTCGACCTGGCCATTCTCACAACCGGTATCGTGCCGCAAAGGGTCTTTCTCAACTCAGGATTAGAAACCGCTGAGGACGGGGGGCTTTTGGTGAATGACTATCTTCAAAGCACGAGCTCTCCGGACGTCTTTGGAGGAGGTGACTGTATCACCATCCAGGAGAACCGTCTGAACCGGGTAGGTGTCTACGCCGTGCGAGAGGCGCCGATTCTGTTTCATAACCTGCTCGCCAGAATCAGCGGTGAGCCGCTCATGGCTTTCAAGCCCCAGAAAAGGTACCTCTTGATATTCAACCTCGGAGACGGTTCTGGCCTCCTGGTTCGGAGTCCATGGGTTTGGAAGGGAAGGTTGGCATTTGTGGTGAAGGATTATCTCGATCGGAGTTTTATGTCCAAATTTCAAGTTTCGGGGGAAACGGGTTGACTGGATCGGAGGAGCCAAGATGAGATTCATGGATATGTTCTCAAGAGTGAAGACCATGGATGCCGACGCGTCTAGAGAGTGGCTCGAGGAACGCGCTGAGGGTTCTTATACGCTTCTGGATGTGCGGGAGCCCGAGGAATACGAGGAGGGGCATATTCCCGGTGCTGTCCTGATTCCCCTATCAGAGCTTCCGGATCGGCTCTCCGAAATTGATTCTCAAAAGCCAGTTCTGGCCTATTGAACGGCGGGAGGGCGCAGCCGGTCGGCTGCAAATCTTCTTTCGAGTCACGGCATTGATGCCACCTCCATGAGCGGAGGGATTGATGCGTGGAATGGTTTGGTCTCCAGGGCAGAGATCGACCAGGGCATATTTCTCATTGAGGGGAATGAAACCCCAGAGGAGGTGCTTTCTCTCGCATACGGATTGGAGGATGGAGCCCATCGGTTTTACGGGAACCTTGCGAAAAAATCGAAGGACAGCGATACCCGAGACCTCTTTGAGAAGTTGGCGAAGGCCGAAATCCGTCACAAAGAGAGCATCTGGGAGAAATACACTGCATTGACAGGGGACGGCACGACGAGAGAAGCATTCGAAAATGGCGTCGTTGCCGAAACCATGGAAGGGGGGAAGTCTCCTGATCAGGTTCTGGCGGATCATCCAGATTGGATCAGGAGTTCGCGTGACGCCCTCGAGCTGGCGATGTCACTCGAGACCGACGCTCTGGATCTCTATCTGCGCATGGCGCAAAGAAGCCAGAATGAGGAGGCGAAAACCGTCTTCTATGCCCTCGTCAAAGAGGAAAAAGAGCACCTCAGGCGTCTGGGGGAGTTACTGAGAAAAAAGGTGCCCCTGCCATAGCCCGACCGTCATTTGGCCGTTTTGATGGATCGCCCTTTCGATCAATTCCC
>CAYFYO010000001.1:0-76815 GCA_964347335.1 uncultured Thermodesulfobacteriota bacterium | reverse complement strand
GGTCCCACTTATTGACAGCAATAATGCATCCTCTTCCCTTCTCGTGGATGAAACCGGCGATCCTTGCATCCTGTTCTGTCACCTTTTCTAGCGGGTCAAGGAGAAGCACGGCCACATCACATCGATCGATGCTCTTCAGTGCGGCGCCAACCGTATACTTTTCAAGGGGTGCACTGATTTTCCTTTTTCTCCGAATTCCCGCCGTGTCGATAAGCAGGTACTTTCTTGGACCGATCTCGAATGGAGTGTCGATGGCGTCCCGAGTTGTGCCGGGCTCGGCATCAACAAGGAGCCTCTGTCGGCCGAGAATGCGATTGATCCAGGAGGACTTTCCCACGTTAGGTCTTCCAACCACAGCCACCCTCGTCCGCTCCTCCCTCTTTTCGGATGGCCTTTCGGGAAGCCTCCGCGTGATCTCCTCAAACAGGTCTTTGACCCCATAACCGTGAGCAGCGGAAACAGAAAAGATCTGATCAATCCCGAGCGCATAGAAATCAAAAACGCTCTCCTCGTGCCCTGCTCCATCGATCTTGTTCACCCCGTAAATCACCGGCTTTGGCTGAACCCGCATGAGACGATCAATCTCCCGGTCGGCTGGGGTTAACCCGTCTTTGCCGTCCATGAGAAACAGAATAAGGTCGGCTTCGTCGATGGCGATTTCGATCTGTTTGCGGATCTCAGCCGGAAGCCTCTCCTTCGATGCTGACTCTACGAGTCCACCCGTATCAACCACGGTAAAGCCTCGGCCCTCCCACCGAACCTCTCCGTAGTTTCGATCTCGGGTGACCCCCGGCTCGTCTTCTACGATCGCCTTCCTCCTGCCGATCAGACGATTGAACAGGGTCGACTTGCCCACATTGGGACGTCCGATAATTGCGACGACGGGCTTTGCTCTTTGGGCTATCACGAGAAGGAATATACCTCTCTGTCTGCTTCTGGTCCGAAGAGATTCGGTTCTCGTTCAAAAAACATATCAGGATCACACCTTCATGTCAGCATATTTCCCTGAGAAGTTACCCGGTCTCCCAGAGCCAGATTTTCTCTTGTTCCGATGATTCACGAGAATTCCCCGTTTCCGCAAATGTGGCTCATGGATAAGAGGGTGTGCGCAAACGTGGAAATGTCTCACTTTTCCGGGAATCTGAGAAATCTAGAGAGGAAAATCAGAATTGCCCTGAAATCATGACCTGGCGGGAGCGTCGAAGGATAGCTTATCAGTTCCGAGATATTTTCCGATTATCTCGAGGGTATTCTGAATGGCTCCCTGGTTTCTCTGAATCACTCGAACAGCTGCCTGGCTGATGCGACGATAGTAGGACTGATCGAGGAGGAGCCTCTGGGCCTGTTCGAGGAGCTCTCTCTCGGAGCGGACCTCAATCCCACCTCCGGCGGCTTTCATGATCGCGGCAACCTCACGGAAATTTTCCATATGGGGCCCAAATAGCACGGGCTTCCCGAGGGCGGCAGGTTCAAGGATATTGTGGCCTCCACCAGGAACGAGACTTCGACCCACAAAGACAATCTTGCTGATACTATAGACTTTCTCCAGCTCTCCCATGGTATCGAGCAAGACCACATCTCCTGAGAGCCCCTCTCTCGATATTCGACTTCTGCGAACCCAGGAAAAGCTGCCCTTGTCGAGAATTCTCATGACCCTGTCGAGTCTGTCTAAATGCCGAGGCGCCAGTATCAGTACCAGCGAAGATTCGATTCGCTTCAACTCGCGAAAAGCCTGCAGAACAATCCCCTCTTCTCCCTCATGGGTCGAGCCGGCAACAAAGACGGCCTGTCTTTCCTGGAGGCCAAGAGACCGTCTCATCAATCCCCTTTCCTCTTTGGGCATATGCAGGACAGGCCTGTCAAACTTAAGATTGCCCGTAATCACGACTCGATCGCGAGGAGCGCCGATCTCGACAATCCGCTCGGCATCTCTTTCCGACTGCATCGCAAACGTTGCAACTCCCTGAAGGACCTCCCTAAAAAAGAAACGAAACCTCCGATAGTTCCCAAAGGAGCGATCCGAGATCCGCCCGTTGAACATGACGACTGGGGTGCCTCTTCTTCGGCATTGGTTTAGCAGGTTGGGCCAGATCTCCGTTTCAGCGATACACAGGATCCGCGGAGCCAACGCACCGAGCACCCTGCGGACAGTCCAGGAAAAGTCCAAGGGCGAGAAAAAAACTGTTCCCGGGTCGCCGAGAAGTCTCACGGCTGTCTCCTGGCCTGTCTCGGTCATTGTGGATAGGAGGAGGCGATACTCTGGGAATCGTTCGCGAATGGCATGAATCAAGGGCAGGGTCATGGTCACCTCCCCCACCGAGGAAGCATGAAACCAGACTGGATGGTCATGCATGGCCGGGAGTGCTGTTCGGGCAAAACCCAGTCGGTCTCCCAGTCCCTTCCTCAGCCTTGGTCTTTTTCGCGTTTTCAGAATAAAGTATGGCAGTAGGATGGGAAGAGATAGGGTGAGTAAAGCGTTATAGGTCCAGTAGATCATTGATCGAAATAGTGGTCGGCCCGCGTCGTGATCTGATTAAGGATGGACTCGAGGGTCAGCCTCTTCTCTTCGATTTCAATCTCATTCTCCTCAGGACCCACCCAAATCGCTTCACCCCAGATGAAAACCCCGCGGGAGAAAGGATACGGGAGCAGAAAACGATCCCAGCTATTGAAGAGCTTTTTCTTCGAGGCACTGAAGGTTACAGGAACGATGGGCCGCCCTGTCCGTGATGCCAGCATGACCGCTCCGCTCTGAGCCACGTTTCTTGGTCCTCTGGGGCCGTCGGGGGTGATCGCCACATGGGAACCCATTTTGAGGGCTCTCACAAGTCCCCGCAGGGCAGGAACTCCCCCTCGGGTGGTAGACCCTCGTATCGAATCGATTGGGAAGAGCCTTACGGCCCGACTGATTAGCTCCCCATCCCTATGGCGACTGATCAGCATCGTAATCCGATTCTTCCGACACAAAAGGGGCATCATCAGCAGCCGACTGTGCCAGAAAGCGATGATGGCTGGCTCTTCCTCTTCTTCCTTCATAAAAGGCTCCGTCACCTCACTGTCGACGATTTCGATGCGCATGGTGAGCCGAATAAATTGAATCAGCCCATAGCTGAAATACGGAATCAGGAAAAGAAGAAGGCGATCACCCAATTTCTGCCGAAACGTTCTGCGTGGCTTATTCACTTCTCTTTTTGATCTTGGACAGGCTTGAGCCCTCAAATTCCAGCACTCGGCCTCTTGGATAACTCCACGACGATCCGGTTCCGTTGACTTCGATCTCTGAAGCCCCAGGGCACCTCGTTCTTATTTGTTCATCTCACCTCTTCTGAATGCGGCGCCATGATCGGCTCGACCGGTATTACGCGACCCCTTCGGCGTGAGGGCCTGCCACCATCGTGTCCGTGTCACGGAATTGCATGCGATAGAGTCGGCGATACTCTCCTCCCAGCGACATCAGTTGTTTATGGTCACCTTCCTCCACAATCCTGCCGTCCTGAACCACCAGGATCCGGCCAGCCTTGCGGATGGTTGAGAGCCGATGGGCAATGACGAAGACCGTTCGATGAGCCATCAGTTTATCTAGAGCCTTCTGAACCTCGAGCTCTGCTTCAGAATCCAGAGAGGAAGTCGCTTCATCGAGAATGAGAATGGGAGCATCCTTGAGTAACGCTCGGGCTATGGCGATCCGTTGTCTCTCTCCACCCGAGAGCTTGACCCCCTGTTCTCCAATGATGGTGTCGTACCCCTCGGGTAGGTTCTGGATGAATTCATGGGCATTGGCCGCCCGGGCTGCCGCAATAACCTCGTTTTCTGATCTATCAAAACTCCCATAGGCGATATTGTTCCTCACCGTATCATTGAAGAGGATGGTCTGTTGAGTCACGATCGCAATCTGTTCCCTCAGCGACTCGACAGTGAACGTTCTAATATCGATGCCGTCGATGAGAATCTCGCCTTCCGTGACGTCGTAAAACCTTGGAATGAGATTCACCAGGGTGGTTTTGCCACCCCCACTACTTCCAACAAGGGCCACAACCTCCCCCACATTCACTTTTAGATTGATGTCCCTCAAAACTCGATCCTGCTCGTACATGAAGGACACGTTGTTGAACTCAATAGATTCTCCAACGCCGGTCAGGGGGCTTGCCCCATTCCGCTCTGTCACTTGAGGTTTTTCATCGAGCAATTCAAAAATTCGCGTACCCGCGGCGAGACCCTCTTGAAGGACGTTGTTCGTCTCTACGAGACTTCTCATTGGCCGGTAGATCAGTAAGAGCGCACTCAAGAACGACGCCAGTTTACCCAGGGAGTAGCCTCTTGAGACATAATAGCTGCCAAGAAAGACGATGAGACAAACCACACCTCCCCCGATCAACTCCATAACGGGAGAAGACAAGGCTCTGATCCTCACCCGCTTCATAATCTGCTTGACATATCGGGCGTTCTCCTGTCGGAAACGTTTTTGCTCGTACGCCTCCATGTTGAAAGCCTTGACGATCCGAACACCTGTTGTGGTTTCGTGAATGAGGTTTGTGAGCCTCGCCATCAATTCCTGGCCTTTGATCGTGACCCGTCTGATCCGCCGACTAAACTGATAGATTGGAATGATGGCTGCCGGGAGGATAAGAAATGCAACGACTGCCAACTTCCAATCACGATAAAAGGCCACCCCGGCGAGACCGATGATGGTGAGCGGGTGCTTCAACACGCCTGTGATCGCACTCGAGACTGTCCCCTGAACCAGATTGACATCATTGGTTATTCTCGAAATCACGGCCCCGGTGGGAGCCCGGGTGAAAAACGAAAGGGACAATGTCTGAAGGTGTTCATATAGCGCCTGCCTAATATCGGCAACAGCCTGTTGACCTGCGTATCGAATCAGATATGTCTGCCAATAATCAAAGAAAGCGCGGGCCAGAAAAACGCCCAAAAGCTGGAAAGGAAGAACCCTCAGCTGGTTGATGTCTCGCCCAACTAACCCCTCTACGATGGGTTGGACGAGAAAAGCCAGCGAAGACGTCGCCGCCGCAAACCCTGCCATGGAGGCCATGGCAAGGAGTATCTTTGTCCAGTACGGCCTTACATATCTGAGAAGTCTTCGGTATAGATCCAGCGACCGCATCTCTACACCCTACCCATCATCTCTATCGCGAGCCGGGCGGTCCTCTCCGAAGCCCCAGGGGCCCCGAGTTTTTTTCTGACGTTCACGAGAGCCGATTTCATGGAGGAGAAACGTTTTCTATCGGTCAAAATGGAGAGGGCTTCCTCGACGATCCTTTCCGAAGAAGCATCGCCCTGAATCAGCTCTGGAGCGACGGTGCCGCCGGCAACCAAATTCACGAGGCCAATATGCCCCACCTGCGCCATTGTTCGGCCTATCCAGTAGGTCAGTGGTGAAACTTTATAGACGATTACCATCGGCCTATTGAGAATGGCTGCCTCCAATGTCACGGTGCCTGAAGCAACAATCAGAAGCTCTGATACTGCCATTGTATCATACGGATTTTTCTCGACGATTCTTACCGACAGATCATGGTCTTCCACCAAGCGTTGGACCCCACGCCGATCGATATCCGGCGCGACCGAGATGACAAACTTGAGATCGGGGAGATGGCGGGCCATACGCTGAGCGGCCTCAAGCATGATGGGCAGTAGACGACGAACTTCATGGTCTCGACTGCCTGGGAAAAGGCCAATGATTCGTCCTTTGTTTGTCAATCCGAGGCGACTCAGAAATTCTGCCGGCTCCCACTGGGGCCTGACGACATCGAGGAGTGGATGGCCGACAAATGTCACGTCGATCCCCTTATCCCGATAAAGTGGAGCCTCGAAGGGAAGGATGACAACCATCCTGTCGACCAATCTCCTGATTTTTCGGATTCGCCACCCTCGCCATGCCCAGATTTGCGGGCTGACATAATACAGAACCGGAACCCCTCTCTTCTTAAGGTAGTTCGCGACGTGAAGGTTGAAGTCCGGAAAATCAATCAGAATGGCGAGATCGAGATTCCCTTCGGCTAACGATCTCTTCACTCGGCCAAGGGCTGTATAGATAGAGCGGAGTTTGGTCAGAACCTCTACGATGCCAACGACCGCAAGCTCGGAATTATGAAAGAGGAGCTTCGTGCCCACGCTTTTGAGACACGCCCCCCCGATTCCGTAAAACTGAACCTCTGGAGCGATGCTGTGAAGGGCCCTGACAAGGTTCGCCCCGTGGACATCTCCTGACGCCTCCCCAGCAATGATGAGAACTCTCTTAGGCCCAACTCGCTTAGGCACCTTTTCCGACATTGAGAGCGTGGGGATGTTTCCTTCTGGCTTTTTTCCTTTCGATCTGTTCAGTGATCGACAAGGCGACTTCCAGGGCCCTTTTTCCGTTCCTTCCAGACACCAGAGGCTCGCTGCGATCTCTTACCTTTTCGATAAATGATTGGATTTCAGTTTCGAGTGCATCCGTCGCGGCTATTTTGATCTCCTCTGATGTCACTTTCGGCCCATCTGAATCCTGTTTTTTTCGATGCACCCTTATCCGATGAGAGAGGAAGTCGATCGTGATGTATCCATTGTCCTGAAATATTCTGATTTGCCTCATCTTCTTGCCGGACACCCGACTGGCCGTGATGTTGGCCGTGCACCCGTTCTTGAACTCGATCCTCGCATTCGCAACATCAATGTGAGCGGATATTACCGGCACCCCTACGGCACTGATCGAGGTGACATCCGATCGGACAACGCTCAAAACGAGATCGATATCGTGAATCATAAGATCGAGGACGACATCGACATGAGAGGCTCTCTCCAAAAAAGGGCTGAACCTCAGAGAATCGATAAACAGGGGATCGCCGAGAAGGCCATTCAGGGCGAAGACAGCCGAATTGAAACGTTCGAGATGGCCAATTTGCAAAATCCGCTTATGATTCGCTGCCACCTCGACCAGCGCCTCGGCCTCGGGCAGGGAGGTCGTCATCGGCTTCTCCAGTAGAACATCGATGCCGTGATCAATGAAGTCCCTCGCCACTTGATAGTGGATGGTGGTCGGCACAGCGATGCTCACAGCCTGAACCTTGTCGAAGAGATCCCTATAGTCGATAAAGGGCCGTGTCGAAAAATGATCAGCCACCTCCTGAGCCCGAGCTTCGTTGATGTCGGCCACGCCAACAAGCTCGACATGGGGAATCCTCGCATACTTCTCCGCATGAAACCAGCCAAAGTACCCAACACCAACCACGCCAACCTTGAGCTTTTCCACTTATCTACATACCCCCCTTTCTGAATGCCGTATGAAATCGATCATGTGGGCGACCTCGGGGACTGCATAAATCTCATCATCCAGGACCTTCTGCACTGCTTGGCTCAGGGGTAGTTTCGATCGAAACAACAGACGGTAGGCCTTTTTTAGGGATCGAAGGGTATCCTCAGAGAAATTGTGTCTCCTCAGTCCAGTCACATTAAGGCCATACAGCTTTGCCCTCTCTCCCGCAGCCATCGTATACGGGGGGATATCCTGCGGGATGCCGGTAAGGCCGCTGACGATGCAATGCGTCCCGATTCTGACAAACTGATGGGCAGCTGAAAGACCTCCCAGGATTGCATGATCTTCAATCTCAATGTGGCCACCCAAAGTCGCGCCGTTGGCCATGATCACGTGATTTCCGATTTTACAATCATGGGCCACATGGGCATACGCCATGAAAAAATTACGATTCCCCAATTCGGTCTTCCCGTCCCCGTGAACAGAAGCTCTGTGGATCGTCACGTATTCTCGGATGACGTTGTGGTCGCCGATGATCGTTCTGGTATCTTCATCCGAGTATTTGAGGTCCTGGGGTTTCTCTCCGATAGAGGCAAACTGAAAGATCTGACAGCTCTTACCGATGGTGGTGTCTCGACATATCACTGTGTGGGGACCAACCCTGGTCCCCTCGTCGATCACGACGTTCTTCTCGATGATTGTGAAGGGACCGATATCAGCGCTTTTCGCGATCTCGGCGGTAGGGTGAACAACGGCCGTCGGATGAATCATCGGATCCCTCTATTTCTCACCCAACATGGCAAGTAGTTCTGCCTCGCATACCAGATGCTCACCCACGAAGGCCTTACCCGATAATCCCCATACCAGCCTTCGCTGCCTGATCACTTCCACCTCCATCCGCATCTGATCACCGGGGAAAACGGGCCTTCTGAATCTCACCTTGTCGATCCCTCCGAAAAAGACTTCTCGATCCCTCTCCTCTACCGGGAGCGAGAGGAAGGCGAGAACTCCACCCGTTTGGGCCATGGCCTCTATGATCAGAACTCCGGGCATAATGGGGCGACCCGGGAAGTGTCCCTGGAAAAAAGGTTCATTGTAGGTGACATTCTTGATTCCAACAATCCGCTTCCGTGCCTCGACCTCAATGATCCGGTCAACGAGCAGAAAAGGATATCGGTGAGGGAGCAACCTGATAATCTCTTGGACTTCAATGGACTCGGTTGTCTGGCTATTTTCCAATCTTTGACTCCAAGGCCTCGATTCGTTTGACTAATTCCTCTAGAGTCCGCTTGATTTGGGGGAGCCGAGGAATGAGGACAGAACTCCTCAGGAAGTCTCTCTGCGGCATCGTTGGGCTTCCCTGCAAGATCTGATTGGGAGCGATGTTTTTGCCCACGCCGGCCTGGGCCCCGACAATCACCTTGTCCCCGATTTCGATATGATCCGCCACGCCGACCTGGCCGGCAAGGATTACATTACGGCCGATTCGGCTACTTCCAGCGATCCCAACCTGGGCAACAATAACGCTGTTTTCTCCGATGACCACATTATGAGCCACCTGAACCAGGTTGTCAATCTTCACCCCTCTTCTGATGACCGTTTGGCCCATTGTTCCTCGGTCAATTGTCGAGTTGGCCCCGATCTCAACATCGTCCTCGATCGTCACCCCACCGACCTGAGGAATCTTGAAATGGCCATCTCCGTCTCTTACATAACCAAATCCGTCGCTTCCAACAACGACACCACTATGCAGGATCACACGCTTCCCGATGGTGACACCATCGTAAATGGAGACATTGGCATGGATCACCGTGTCCTCTCCAAGAGTCGAGTTATCCCCAATGAAGACCCCGGCATGGATAGCCACACGATCTCCGATACTCACATTCTCCCCAACGACCGTGAAGGGACCGATGGAAACTTCGCTGCCCAGGCTGGCATTGGAGTTAATACACGCAGTTTCGTGAATACCGGTCGGTCGAGAAGGCTTGTGATGATACAAGGAAAGGATCTTGGCAAACGCAAGCTGGGGGTTCTCCGTCCAGAGCAGGTTTTTTTGGGCTGACTCCACCTGAACGGGGGTAATCACCGCCGAAGCTTTCGTCGTTTCCAAAAGGTGGCGGTATTTTCTGCTCTTGATGTAAGTGATTTCCCCCGGTTGCGCACTTTCGAGAGGCGCAACCCCTTCGATCTGGATCGAAGGATCACCCTCCACCTGGCCATTGACCAGTTCTGCCAGCTCTCTGAGCGTCTTTTTCAATGGTAAACCCTATGACTTACCCCCGAAAAGGGCATTGAATCTCTTGACGACCTCGTCCGTGATGTCGACTTTTGGTTCCAAATAAACGAGCCCTTTTTGTAAGTTGACCGTAGCGTTTGGTGGACTCGGGTCGTAATCGATGACGAGTGTCAGACCCCTCTCCTTGGCGACTTCTTCGACGACCTGCCGAACCTGGGACCAGACGCTTTCGGTCATCTCATCCCGCTTTCCGTCAAGATCTCTTTGACGATCCTGGGCCCACAGCTGAAATTCAAGTCTCTGTTTTTGAAGTTCTCTCTCCTTCTCCCGCTGGGCGCTCTCACTTAACATGGGCTTCTGCCGCTCATACTGAAATGCGGCATTTTCGAGTTCCTTCCTCTTCTTTTCCACTTCGATTTGAGATTTACCCACCTCGGCCTTGAACAGGTCCTCCCGCCGTTTCCACTCCGCCGTCTCTTTGATCTGTTGAAGGTTAACGTAACCGATCTTCATCTCCTCCGCCGAAGCCCAAGATCCAAAGCCGACCAAGTAGCTGATCAATCCAATCAGCACCGCTTTTCTCATCTTTTCCCCCTTTTTGCCGCCCGAATCTTCATACGGTTGGAATCGTTGATCCACCTGACCCGCAGCACCAACTAAAAAGTCCCGCCGAGAAAAAAGTGCAAACGGGCGTCGTCCTCATCGTCTTCCGGGTTTAGATTGAATCCATAGTCGATCCTCATCGGTGCCAGAGGTGTCAGCCACCGGAGTCCGATACCCGCACTCGTCCGCAGCGGAAAAAGATCGTCAAACTCATCGAACCCTTTCCCGACATCGAAAAAGACCACCCCCCGGATCCCCATTTCCTCTTTCACGGGGAACAGGAGCTCAAAGTTCACCGCCACCTCCTTATCGGAGCCAATGACCTCCCCGGTTTCGTCTTCCGGGCCTGCCTCGCCGTATTCGAAGCCCCTAATCGTCCGAACCCCCCCAACGTAAAACCGTTCCCAGAGTGGAACTTCGTCCGTGTCGTCGTAACCTTCGACCAACCCCAAAAGCACCCTTCCGTGGCCGACAAGCTTCCAGATCAGAGGATAGTAATACTGAAACTCACCGACCAGTCGATAGAAGTCGTTGTCTCCTCCCAGCAGGCCCCCGGAATTCTCAGGTTCAAACTGGTACACGCCTCCTCGAGTGGGAAAGAAGAAATCGTCTCGCCTGTCCATAGACAGACGCAGCCCAAGAATGCTGGAGTCTCTTTCCCCTTCCTGTTCCCGGATAATCCGAGACGCCGTTTCCACCACATCGAAAACTTCGACAATCTCATAAGTATAGGTAATTCTCCCCCGGAGAAATTCGCCGAGTTCCTTCCCGAGGCGGAGGCGACCGCCACGAACCCGGGTGCTGTAGTTATCAAAAAACTCGTCTTCTGTGTAGTAGAGGTCGGCTCCCACCAGCACAGAATAACCTAAAAACCATGGATCGGTAAAGCCGATTCTGCCCTGGGCTGTCTCTCCTCCGAGATTCCCACTTAGATTAAACTGATAGCCGTAACCCAGAAGGTTCCGTTGAGAAAAGGCGCCCTCGATGACGAATTGATCCCTGGTGCTGAAGCCGACACCGAGCGATACCGAGCCTGTGGGAGCCTCTTCGACTGCCACGTCCAGATTGATCTTCTCCTCGTTCGTTCCCTTGGACGTCGCAAAGTCCACCTCTTTGAAATACCCTGTCTGCCTCAGCCGTTGTTGACTCCTTTTCATGCCGGTTGAAGAGTAAAGATCCCCCTCTCCAAATCGGAGTTCTCGTCGGATAACCTTATCCCGAGTCTTCGTATTCCCGACAATGTTGATCCGTTCAAAAGAGACCTCTTTCCCCTTCTCGATGTCGAAAGTCAACCGAACCGTCTGCTTCTCTTCCCTCAAGTTGACGACGGGACGAACATCGACGTAGGCATACCCCTGATCAGCATAAAGGTCGGTCAGTTCCAAGACATCCTTCTGAACCACGGTGTTCCGATAAATATCCCCCTCCTTCGTCTTGATGACCTGAAAGAGCTCCTCCTTGGTCGTCAAGATGTCACCCCTGAAATCAATTGATTCGACACCGAATTGAGGACCTTCATGAACCCCAATTTCGATGGTGATCGACCTGCCCTTTCTTCCAACAAGGACCTCTGGCTCTTCTATCCTCACGTTGAGATAACCCTGGTCGTAGTAAAAGGCCCGGAGGATGTCGATGTCGTTGTTTAAGATCTCTTCATCGAGGAATCCTCTCCCTGTCAACCAGGAAAAGAGCCCCCGCTTTTTCGTGTTCATCCTTCTCCGGAGTTTTCGAGAACCTACCCGGTCGTTTCCCTTGAACGTTATCTTGCGAATCCAGGCCTTTTTCCCCTCCTCAATCACGATTTCAAGGACAACCTCGTTCTTTTCAAGAGGCTCAATCCGATAAGAGACCTTAGCGCCGTAGTATCCCTTTGAAAGGTAGAGCTTGTTGATTTCCTCGATGATCTCTTGGATCTTATCCGTCTTGACAATCGACTGGAGACGGATGTCGATTTTGTCTCGAATCTTGTCCGTTTCGATCTTTTCGTTCCCCGAGATGAAAATCTGCCCGATAGAGGGCTTTTCGACGACCACAAACGTCACCAATGGGCCTTCGTCTGTCTCCTTGACATCAACCTGCACATCGGTGAAATACCCCATCTCATAGATTCGCTTCATGTCATTTCGAAGCACAGATAACGAAAGGGGATCCCCCGATTTGGTTTTAACCTGATTGAAGATGGCCGATGAGTCGATCTTCTCATTACCCATCACTTGAACCCTGGCAATCGGTTTTTCGCTCCCCGATGCAGGTATCACGCCCCAGAGAAGAGATATCGCCACGATCAAAAATTTCCGCACGAGCTTCGATCCCGTACCCTTGGTCTGAGAGTGGATCTTCTCGAAAACCCCTCATCGCCGGCGCTGAAAACTTGGAATTACTAACAAATATTAGGGTGTTTGTAAATGCTCATTCCCGCTTCTCTGGAACCACTGTTCCGTCAATTAGACGAACCCGCCGAGGCAGTCGACTGGCAATTTCTTCGTTGTGACTCACAATGATCAGCGTAATAGCCTTCTCCCGGTTCATCTGAAGCAGAACCTGATAAACCCCCTCGCCTGTCTCCCTGTCCAAATTCCCAGTGGGTTCGTCTGCGAGAAGAACCCGAGGCTCCAGAATCAGAGAGCGAGCCACCGCTACCCGCTGCTGCTCTCCCCCGGAGAGTTCACCGGGCTTGTGAGTCATCCGATCCCGGAGGCCGACCTCTTCGAGGATTTCTTCGGCACGAGCCTCTGCATCCCGTCTCCGTATCCCTTGAATCAAGGCCGGCATCATCGTGTTTTCAAGCGCCGTGAATTCGGCTAACAAGTGGTGAAATTGAAAGACAAACCCGACAGTTCTGTTTCTGAAACCAGCAAGGTCTCTCTCCCTCATGGCAAAGACATCCCGGCCATCATAGAGAACCCTCCCCCCGGAGGGCCGATCAATCGTTCCCAAGATATGGATCAGTGTCGTCTTGCCCGCTCCTGAGGGACCAACAATGGCGGCCACCTCGCCTGTTTTAAAGACGATGTCGATCCCCTTTAGTGCGTCGACTCTTCTCGATCCTTGTTTATAAGATTTCGAGAGGTTTTCTGTCCTTATCTCCGACAATTCACACCTCTTTTTGGAACATGGCTCTTTTCGCCGGCTGTTCAGAATCTCAGTGATTCTCATGGCAAAGAATTCTCATCCTTCGCCCGCTGGCTACTCGACCCAGTTGCGGCATCACTCGTATCTCAAGGCTTCGGCAGGGTCCAGGCCCGCGCCTTTCCGTGAGGGATAGAGGGTTGCTAGGAAACTGAGTAGGATGGCGATTCCATCGATCAGAACGATGTCCAGTGGCCTCACCGTTGAGGGGAGTTCATCGATGTAATATACATCTCCCGGGAGAAATTTAAACCGAAACAATCCTTCTAGAAACTGCGTGATAGCTTCTAGATTGTAGGCAATGAGCAGCCCGAGAATCGTACCCAGAATCGTTCCAACCACGCCGATGATGAGACCTTCGAAGATGAAGATCTTCATAATACTCGAGGTCGTCGACCCCATGGATTTGAGAATGGCGATATCCCGGGTCTTGTCCATCACGACCATGATCAGTGTTGTCACGATGGCAAGGGCTGCGACAAACACGATGAGGGTGAGGATAATGAACATCGCGACTTTTTCCATTTTCAAGGCCTTAAAGAAGTTTCGATTCATCGCCATCCAATCCGTGGTCCAGAAAGGAAATCCCAGTGCCTTTTCGATTCTGCGGGCAACCGCCCTGGCCTTATAGACATCCGTTACCTTCGCTTCAATCCCGGTGACGACGTCTCTCATGTTGAAGAACTTCTGTGCACTGGATATGGAAATGTAAGCAAAGGACGTGTCATATTCGTAATAGCCTGAGGTGAATATGCCCACCACTTTGAAGCGTTCCCTTTTTGGAGCCATTCCAAGAGGTGTCATGGTTCCCAAAGGAGTCACCACATTGAGCCAGTTACCCACCGAAACACCGAGTGTCTTCGACAGTTCACTGCCGATAATAATTCCGTGAGGCCCAGCGGACTTCAGTGCTTCCACAGAGCCGAGTTTGGTATGCTCAACCAAAGAGGTCACGTCGCCTATGGTCTCCGGATCGATCCCCCGAAGCACCGAGCCGGTGATACCAAACTCCGATGTCAGCATGACCTGATTGAAAATAAATGGGGTGGCCGCGACAACTCCCTCAATCTCACGGACTCGTTCCGTAACGCGGCGGTAGTTCTCCAATCCCTTTCCCCCATGTTGTCGAACCAGAACATGGGCAGTCATGCCGACAATCTTGGAGGTAATATCATTTTCAAAACCGGTCATAACCGCTAAGACCACGATTAGGGCCATTACGCCGACCGCTACACCCACGATTGAGAGAAGTGTGATTACCGAGATGAAAAACTGTTTCCGCTTCGCCCTCAGGTGTCGGAGACTGATGAAAAGTTCATAAGACATGGAGACCTCATTTTTGGTGCTCGGTCTTCTCTGGCCTGAGATGGGGGAAGAGAATGACGTCTCTTACTGAAGGGACATCGACAAGAATCATAACCAGCCGATCAAGACCGAGACCAAGCCCCCCCGCCGGTGGCATTCCATATTCGAGTGCCCTGAGATAGTCCTCATCCATGAGATGGGCCTCCTCATCGCCGGCCTCCCTCTGTTGAACTTGCAGACGAAAACGCTCCCGCTGGTCGAATGGATCGTTCAATTCCGAAAAACCGTTCACGATTTCTCGTCCACCGACATAGAGCTCAAAACGTTCTGACACGGTTGGATCCTTGTCATCCCTTCTCGACAGGGGGGAGACCTCAGTCGGAAAATGGGTCACAAATGTGGGTTGGATCAGGTGAGGCTCCACCAGGTGGTCCAGCATCTGGGTCATCACTTTTCCCAAACCCATTTTCTGCGTCACATGGCACCCCAAACTCGCCGCCCGGTCAAGGGCCTCTTCTCGGTTCTCCAAAACTGCCGCATCAACTCCCCCGTGGCGAACAATGGCGTCCTTGAGGGTGATTCTCTGCCATGGCCTCACGAGATCGATCTCTTGCTCCTGATATGTCAGTTGGGTTCGCCCGAGCACCTTTTTGCAGACGTAACAGATCATCTCTTCGGTTAATTCCAAAAGATCCCGGTATGTAACGTAGCTCATGTAGAGTTCAAGCATCGTGAATTCGGGATTGTGTTGCGTAGAAATTCCCTCATTTCGGAAGTTACGATTAATCTCATAGACCCTCTCCATCCCGCCCACGACGAGCCGCTTAAGATATAGCTCGGGAGCAACCCTCAAAAAAAGCTCCATGTCGAGTGCATTGTGAAAGGTCTTAAAGGGACGGGCTGTCGCGCCTCCAGGGATGGGCTGCATCATTGGCGTTTCCACCTCGAGGAATTCCCGTTCATTCAGAAAAGACCGTATGGCCTGGATGATTTGGGCCCGCTTGATGAAGATATCCCTGACTTCCTGGTTCACGAGCAGATCGACATAACGCTGACGGTATCGCGTCTCCACGTCTCTGAGCTTATGGAATTTCTCCGGAAGCGGCCTGACCGACTTCGTCAAGAGACGAAGCGTCTCAACCGCGATCGTGAGCTCTCCCGTCTTCGTCCGAAAGATTCTGCCCGAGATACCAACAAAATCCCCGATGTCCAGTTTCTTGAAAATGGCGTAGGTCTCCTGGCCGACTTGATCCTCTTTGATATAAGCCTGGATCTTCCCCTTTCGATCCTGAAGGTGGAAAAAAGATGCCTTGCCAAACTGCCTCGCGGCAATGATCCGGCCAGCTAATACGAAGACCTGATCGACCTTTTTCAGAGCTTCGACACTTCGAGAACCATAGGTTTCATGGATTTCCTTGGACGTGTGCCGTACCTGGAAATCATTGGGAAACAGCGCGATACCATCCTCCTCCATGCGCCGGATCTTCTCCAGCCTTTGCTTACGGAGTTGACTCAGCTCTTCCACGGTGCTCTCTTCCCAGGTGCGCTCTCAGAATTCGTCACCCCTTCTCGGGTGAAGCCTCCTCTGGAGGTCATGCAACGCCTCAAGCACGAAATGTTGCCATCCGTGGGAAAATAGTTAACCTATTCTTCTAGGCACGTCAAGGCAAAGCGAAGACAAGCAGACCGGGGAAATCATGCCTCGCCCTTGAACACAGAGAGGTTCTCTTCCAAGGGATTTATTCGAATCGGAAAGCCCCGGTGTTCTTCCTAAAAGCACGAATCAACAGGAGCATCGAGGTGTTCGTGCCATGCTTTACCTCGGAAAGGTGTATTTTGCTCGCTTAAATGCTATGATCATCGATGCGGGGATGAGCCGAGGGATGATGGGATCGCGTCGGGGGACGGGAGGCTTCTGTCTCATCTTTCCCAACGTTGTTTGATTTGGCGTCATCGCGATGGCAGACGAGGAAGGGCGGTTCGATGGGAAAGGGATCCACGTTGAGGGCGTTTTTCGTTTTTCATGCGTTCCTTCTCTTTTTGTGGGTGAATGAGCCTCTTGGTCCGACGTTCTTCGATCGAGGAGGTCACTTGAAGGGTACCCCCGCGCGATTAGCAGAGTGGGAGTTTCCAGAAGCAGCGCCTCCCTCACTCTCCGGGAAAGCACGATCGCTGCAAATGCAGCCGAACCGAGGTATGATGGGGGAAGGGGTGGGCGGTTCTGATGTAAAAGGGATGATGGAGAGGATGAAAGACATGATTTCCCCCAAAGAGACTCCTTTCTATCAGGAGAAGACCTTTCTCGTCCTCACCACGGCATGCGTTTTCCTTATCATCTTTTGGCTCGCCAAGCGATGGCGCATGCTTCCGCTGAGGAGCCCAAGAAAGCAGTCTTCTTTTGTAAACGAGGCCATTCTCGTGGTGGATCTTTGCGAATCCACGAGACTGGCCGTCACGCAGGGTGATGCTTTTGCCATGCGAATCAACAACAAAATGAAGGCGTGTGTCCGCGAGGTCTGTGAAAAGTTTGGAGCGAAGTTTTTTCAAAGCATCGGTGATGGATACCTCATCACGTTCTCCACAGGAATTGACGCCGTCAGCGCAGCCGTTAAGATCCTCCAGAATGCCGATGATTACAATAGGAGCATGCCAGAGAAAGAGAAAATCGAGCTACGGGTGGGGATTAACTATGGTGAGTTGGTCCTCGATGAACACGGCAGACGACACGGAGCCGCCATCAACAAGGCTTTCAGAATCGAGGGGCTCACGCAGGACCGCCAGGAGAGTCTGGGCAACGGATTGAAGCCTGAAGCCTTTCCAACCAAGAATCGGATTTTTGTTTCTGAAGAATTGAAAGAGGAGATCAAAAGCTTCCAAGGGATCGGTGCCCAGCTCGTTGGCGTGTATAACCTGAAGGGATTTACGGCGCTCCATCGCGTTTATCACGTTCCGTGGAAAGATGTGACGATCAACGAGTCACCTTGAGGTCTGGGAGATTGATTGCCACCGATAGGCAGTCCTACACAATATCCACGAACTCATCTTTGCCGCCGTCATTGATACCTCGAGAACAGAACTCCTTTTATCTCCGCATCGCTCGCGAGGCGATGCGGAGACAAGAGGCCTGAGCCGAACATGATTCGAACGCCAATTTATCCAGTGATTCAGGCTTTGCTGGCTGCTGCTTTGTTTGGCGCAAGCATGCCCATAGCCAAGTGGCTCCTGGCAGTGATTGCGCCCATTCCGCTGGCTGCCTTTCTCTATCTTGGCAGCGGCATTGGTTTGCTTCTGTTCAAAGCATTCAAACGTGTCAGCATACAACCCACCCGTGCGGAAGCCGGGATCAGCAGAACGGATGTCCCTTGCCTGGTCGCAGCCGTAATAGCGGGAGGTGTCGCTGCTCCCATTGTCCTCATGCTCAGCTTGCGGACAACCCCAGCTGCGACAGCTTCTCTTCTGCTCAACTTCGAAGGGACCGCTGCCGCACTCATTGCACTCCTCGTCTTCAAAGAGGCGATTGGTGGACGCGTCTGGGGGGCGATCGGCTGTATAACGGCCGGCAGTATTGTTCTCTCGCTGGACCTCAGTGCGGAATGGGGAATCTCCCTTGGTGCGGTCGGCGTGCTCGTCGCCTGCACGCTCTGGGGACTCGATAACAATTTGACCCGGCATATTTCCGCAAAAGACCCGTTTTCCATCGTTATGGTGAAAGGACTTGGAGCGGGGAGCCTTTCCCTGATCCTATCTCTCATTCTCGGAATCCCGTTCCCCGAACCCTTGGCTGGGTTGGGAGCGATGCTACTGGGGAGTTTTGGCTATGGGCTCAGCATCGCCTTGTTTGTCCTTGCGATGCGGGGGCTAGGAACGGCCCGTGCAAGCGCGCTGTTCGGAACGGCTCCATTCATTGGGGCGTTGCTATCCTTCTCGCTTCTTCGAGAAATCCCTAATCTATTTACTGTTTTGTCATTTCCGATTATGATTATGGGGGCTATCCTCTTGCTGGGGGAAAAACATGCTCATCGGCACGTTCATGCGGCCATTCAACACGAGCACCGCCATATTCATGATAACGGACATCACACTCACGTGCATAGAGGAGAGGAAACCGCGTTGACAGGACCCCATTCTCATGCCCACGTACACGATGAAGCTGAACACCGACATCCTCATGCTCCTGAGATTCACCATCGACACAACCATCGAAATAGAAAAAAAGGTTGAAAAAGATGGCCCTCAGGGAGGAATGATTATTCAGAAACAGTTTGTCCTTTGTGATGATGGATTTGCACATTGGAGGGGATTCGAAGGCAAGCAGTCCTGTCACGCCTTCGGATAATCTTACACAATCGGTCGTTCATAAACTCAATAGGATCGCTGAAGTTATCCTCGGAGGTGAATGTGGGAACGGTCATCAAGAAGAGAAAGCGAAAGATGTCGAGACACAAGCACAGAAAGCGCATGAAGAAAGACCGGCACAAGAAGAAATAGAGGACATTCATCGTTACGGCAGGAATTACTCCCCGAATCCGTTCAAATACCGGAAAGGTTGCGGAGCGAAAAGGAGAGAAGAGATCATCGATGTTCAGACGATCCCTCCTTCCAGATCATAGGGATAAGCCTTGGTGATACGGACATCCACCATCTGCCCTGGGGAGGCATCTCCTTGGGTAATGATGACATGACCATCGATGTCCGGTGCCTGTGTCGCCATGCGCCCCTTCAGCATGCCCTTCTCTTCCGTCCGTCCTTCGGTCAAGACGAGAACTTTTTTCCCGACCAGCTCCTCGTTGTGCTCCAAGGAGATCTCCTGCTGAAGTCCCATGAGTCGCTCACGGCGTTTTCTTTTGACCCACGCCGGCACCTGTTTTTTCATCCTCGCGGCTCGCGTTCCTTCCTCTGGAGAGAACTCGAAAACTCCGAGTCTCTCAAATCGAGCGCTTCCGACAAAATCCACCAGCTCGGAGAACTCTGCTGCCGTCTCTCCGGGGAATCCGACCATGAGGGTGGTTCGGATTGAGACACCGGGAATGGTCTCCCTGACCTTACGAATCAAATCCTCCAAGGATCGGCGGGAGACGGGACGCCCCATGGCCCGGAGGATTCTCGAGTTGATGTGTTGGATGGGCAGATCAACATAGTTACAGATTTTCTCAGAATTCTCCATCCACTCGAGGAGCTGTAAATCGATATGCTCAGGATAGGCATACAGCACACGAATCCAGGCGAGGCCCTCAATCCGGCAGAGGCCCTCAAGGAGGGCCTTCAAATTGGTCCCGTCTTTGAGATCAAGGCCGTAAGATGTTGTGTCCTGAGCAACAAGATTGATCTCCCGGACTCCTTGGTCAACCAGCCGACGAGCCTCTCGACAGATGGAGTCGATCGGGCGGCTGCGAAACCGGCCTCTAATCCTGGGTACGGTGCAGAATGAGCAAGACCTGAAGCACCCCTCCGCGATTTTTATGTAGGCACTCCAGTGATGTCCCGAAAGCAGGCGTGGGGTTTGGTGATCGTAAAGAAAACGAGTCCTCGTGATAACCACTCGCTCCTGGTGATCAACGGCCCCCTCAAGATAACGCATAATGTGAGGGAACTCCTCAGTCCCCAGGAAAAAGTCGACCTCAGGGATCTCCTTCGCGAGGACAGAACCGTATCGCTGAGGAAGACAACCGGTCACAACGACCCGGTGACACGATCCAGATTTCTTAAGCTCGACCGCTCCATGAATCGTGTCCAGAGCCTCCTGAGTTGCATCACGGATAAAGCTACACGTGTTGATCAGAATGACATCAGCATCAGCCGGTTCCGTTGTGATGGTGTAACCCTCTTCAGCCAGTAGGCCCAGCATCACTTCGGAGTCTACCAGATTCTTCGCGCAACCGAGGCTGATTAAACAGATCTGGTCGCTTTTTGTCATGTTCAGATTATACCGAAAGGGGTTCCCGAAGAGAAGCAGTCAGATATTCTCCCTTGAGTGAGTTCTCTTATCTCTTCGCTCCCACGCTCTCGCGCTGATCCAATCGAGGTTCACCAATTTTGGTCTCGCAGGACCGAGGAAAAACGCAAAAGGTTCAAGGAGACACACTCCCAACAAGCCTTTGGCATTTGTTATTTGTCATTTGTCATTGGTCATTCGGCATTTGGCACCTAGCCCTCAGTCTCTGGTCTCAAGTCTCTAATCTCTAGTCTTTCTAGGGATCCCACCGCCTCCGCTAACGTCACTCAGGGATAAGAGAACCCCGCAGAAGTCAGGAAACCTCAAAGATTCCATCCGGTCGCGGCAATTGGCTTTTCCATCTGTAGTCGTACGCAAAGGGATCCGGATTGTAACATTCGAGGAGATCCAAAAAAAGTCTATAAATTCCAACTCTTGGTTCTCTTGACAACCAATTTTTTCTCCGATACGATGGAGATGGTTTGTTCTTTTGGTCAAATCAATGACCTCATCCTTAGCATCCATTCTGGGTTCGACGGGGAGGTGAGGGAATGGCAAGGATTGAGATGAGGTTTAATGATATGGCGTTCAAAGAGGTGCCGTTGGACAAGCCCTCCCTAACGATCGGAAGATCAGGGAAGAATGACATTGTTATCGATAACATGGCCGTCTCGCGAAAACATGCGAGGATCTATCGAGAGGGGCCCCGCTTTATTGTCGAAGATCTCAAAAGCCTCAATGGGACTTTTGTCAACAACAAGAAGGTCTCACAATGGATCCTATCGGATCAGGACAGGATACTCATCGGAAAGCACACCCTCGTGTTCATCGATGAGGACATCCAGCCCACTGCCGATGCAGTCGGAACTAGCCGGGAAATGGCTGAACACACCCTCGTCCTAGAGACCAAAAAACAGCGGGAGCTTCTCGCGAAGGTACCCGAATCCGGCACGGAGAAAAAACCGGAGGAAGTCCAGGGCGGTGTTGCCATCATTTCTGGTGGTTCGGGTCAAAAGGATATTCCACTGACAAGGCGACTTATGGTCGGTGGCAAAGGTGACCATGCGGATATAAAGCTCAAGGGACTGTTCCTTGGAAAAACCGTGTTCCTTATCAGTCAACGACCCACCGGGTTCTATATTTCCAGTTCTGGGGGAAGAACGGCTCCCCGAGTCAACGGCGTCCCCATCACCGATCAGCAGGAGCTGAAAGACGGGGACGTCATTTCTGCCGGAAGAACGAAGATGCAGTTCTACATTAAAGCCTGATTGATTCGCCTTCTCGGTGGGCAATGAATGATCTACACACGACCTCTTCCGATTCAGGCTTTTTCAGAGTACGTCACGTCTCTCGGTATTCCCCAGTATCTTCATGGACTCGTCAGGGCAAGGGACCCGGATGGGGCGGTCTCGAGGATGAAGAACCTGTTTTCGCCGATCCAATGATAGACGGCTTCGAACTGAACAAAACGGGCAGTTGGTCTTATGGATGAACAACATTTTGCAAAATCCCTCTCATAAAAGCAATCGAACGATTGACTCGCTGATCAACTGGGCTTTTCGACACGGCAGAAAGGCACGAGTGTGTGGCCTCGTGGGAAGCGCAAAAGCCTATCTGCTGTCTCGGATTAGAGATGCCTGCCAGGATCCCTTGCTCGTCATCGCTCCGACGCATCGAGAAGCCGAGATCCTTTGGGAGGATTTTCGGTTCTTCTGTGGAGATGAGAAAGCGGCTGCCCTTCTCTTTCCGGCATGGGAGACCCTCCCATGGGATAGCATTCCCCCCACACCGGATACGCTTGCTCAGCGACTCCATGTGCTTTTTCATTTGAATGGGGATAGCGGGGAGGTGTGTTTTGCCTCGGCACGGGCAGTTCTTCAGAGGGTCATGCCCAAGGAAAAATTGAAAGCCCTCTCCACCCGATTGAATAAGGGGCAAGAGATCGACCGCGACCGGGTCCTCGACTCGCTGACACGGTCGGGATACATTCGGGTCGACCTTGTGGAGGACAAAGGCGAGTTCACCGTGAGGGGAGGAATTCTCGACGTTTTTTCCCCTCTTTATGTCAATCCCCTCCGAATCGAGTGGTTAGGGGACCAGATCATATCAGTCAGGTTTTTCGATTCCGGATCGCAGAGATCCCTCAACGAGGCGACGGAAGCAACTTTGATCCCTGCTCAAGAAATCCTGGTCCATGATGGACGCTCACCCTCGGACTCCTTTGTGAACTATCTCTCGGAGAGGCACATTCTGGTTCTCGATTCACCGGGTCTCATCAATCAAGCCATGGCCGGTTTCCAGCACGATGTGCGTGAGAGATTTGAACGGGCAAGTTCTCGATCCAACAAGTGGATAAGTCCTGAAGACTTCTGTTCCGATCCCCAGGAAACGGGCTTTCGGCTCATGGACGGGGCTCGGCTTATTCTCGAACCGGTTGAAATCTCCAGGAAACCAGAGGGGGAGGAAGCGATATTCCGATTCCAGGTGGAAGAAAACGGAAACCTCAGGAGGGAAATGCTGAGTGGACAAAGAAGCGAGCGGCTTCTCGAGCCCTTAATTAAGGAGATTGAAAAACGTCGCGAGCACGGGGCATCGGTCTTTCTCGTCTCAATCAATCCGGAGCAAGCCAACCGCCTTGGCGAGGTTCTCGACGAGTATGGCGTCCCAACGGACACTTTCCAAATGCCTTTTTCATCAATACCGAAGACTCGGAATGGCCACCCTGTCATTTTGGTTGGGAACCTTTCTGGAGGATTTTCCTTCGATCGGGAAGGCCTGACGCTGATCACGGAAGAAGAGATCTTTGGAGAGCGGCAGAAATCCCGAAAAAGAAGAAGAATACACGAGGGCCCCTTTATCACTTCCTTTGGAGATTTGAATCCAGGCGACCCTGTGGTTCATCTCGATTACGGGATCGGCATTTACAGGGGACTTCATCGCCTCGACGTCGGCGGATTGAGCAACGACTATCTCCTCTTGGAGTACCTGCATGGAGACAAGCTCTACGTGCCCGTGCACCGCCTGAATCTCGTTCAGAGGTATGTGGGGACCGGAGAAAAAAAGGCTAGGGTGGATCGCCTTGGAGGGAGTGGATGGAAAAGGCTGAAGAAGAAAGTCGCTGCTTCGGTTGAGAAGATGGCTCAGGAGCTTCTTGCCGTTTACGCGGCTCGGCGGCACTTTAAAGGATTTTCATTTTCCAAACCGGACCGCTACTTCAAGGAATTTGAATCATGCTTTGAATATGAAGAGACACCGGACCAATCAGAAGCCATCGAGGATGTAATTAACGACATGGAGCGGTCGGTTCCGATGGATCGATTGATCTGCGGAGATGTCGGATACGGTAAGACGGAAGTCGCCATTCGAGCGGCTTTCAAGGCTGTGACCGACGCCAAACAGGCTGCGGTCTTGGTCCCAACGACGATCCTGGCTCAACAGCACTACCTGAACTTTACGAGGCGGCTAAAGGACTATCCGGTTCTGATTGAATCGATTAGCCGATTCAAATCGGTCAAAGCGCAAAGACAGATTCTGGAAGATCTGAAAAAGGGGAAGATAGACATCCTTATTGGCACCCATCGGCTTCTTCAAGACGACCTGAAGTTCAAGGACCTCGGTCTCCTTGTCATCGATGAGGAGCATCGGTTCGGCGTCACCCATAAGGAAAAGCTCAAGCAGCTGAAGAGACTGGTCGACGTGCTTACCCTCTCGGCAACTCCGATTCCAAGGACGCTTCATATGTCCCTGACCGGGATTCGCGAAATGTCGGTCATCAACACACCGCCTCCAGATAGACGGTCCATACGTACTTTTCTCTATCCTTTCGATGGAGAGGTGATCCGGAGTGCAATCCTACGGGAAGTTAACAGAGGAGGACAGGTCTTTTTTGTTCACAACCGGGTCCACGACATTGCGGCAATGGGAAGTTATCTGAAAAATCTCGTCCCTGAGGTGAGGCTGGCCATCGCCCACGGGCAAATGGGCGAACGGGATCTTGAGAGAGTGATGCTTGATTTCATTGAACACAAGATCGATGTGCTTCTCTCCACAGGTATTATTGAATCTGGGCTCGACATACCGACGGCCAATACCATCATCATCAATCATGCAGAGCAGTTCGGGTTGGCAGATCTGTACCAGCTCCGCGGCCGTGTGGGTCGAAGCAGTGAGAGAGCCTATGCATACTTGATCGTTCCGAGCGAGTCCGCCTTGTCGCGTGATGCCCTAAAGCGACTTCGAGCGATTCAAGAGTTTACCGAGCTCGGATCGGGTTTCAGGCTGGCAATGCAAGACCTCGAAATCCGTGGCGCGGGGAACCTCCTCGGAATTCAGCAATCAGGTCATATTGCCGCTGTTGGCTTCGAAATGTATACTCAGCTGATTGAGAGGGCTATCAAACGACTCAAAGGCGAGGAGATAGAGGAAGAGATTACCCCGGAAATTCGATGGAATCAGCCAGCCTTCGTTCCAGACAGTTACGTCGAAAACCCTCATCAGAGACTTTCCATCTACAAGCGTCTTTCCGGGGTTCAATCGGATGAGGACCTCGAGGATATGCGAGCTGAGTTGGAAGATCGCTACGGGCCTGTCCCACAGCCCGTCCTCAATCTCCTGGAGGTCATGAGAATCAAGCCCATCCTCACTCACCTAAGAGTCAGGCTCTTTGATTTCAACGGAAAGAGGGTCGCCTTATCCTTTGACAAGAACGCCAAAGTCGACCCAGAGAGCATTGTGGACCTTGCACATCGTTTCCCCGACCGGATCAGGTTTACGCCAGATTTCAATTTGAGAGTTCAACTCGATCAGAAGGAAGACGTCCATGAGGTTATCCAAGGCCTCTGGAAGGAGTTGGGACGCGGCGGGAAAAAGGCGCAGAGGCGCAGTACCTCCGCTTCCGAAACTCGTTGAGTTCACCGTGGAGGCGAAAAATGAGAGTCGCGGTCTTCTCGGCCTTTTCACTCATTCTTGTTCTCTCTTTTGGATGCCAGCCCGAAAAGTCCCCGCTCGGTGTCTTAGCCCGAGTTGATGACAGGGTCATTACGCTGGAGGATTTCAACAAGGCATTCCAGGAGATGAGACTGGAGAATCAGTTTTCCCCAGGGAGTCACGAAGCACTCATCGAAATGAAGGAAAGATTCCTCGACCAACTCATCGACGAAGCTCTTGTTCTGCAAGAGGCCAATCGCCTGAACTTGACCGTGACGGAGCAGGAGGTTGAAGCGGAGATTATGAGAACCAAGAATGATTACAAAGGTGAAAGCCTCAGGGAATATTTGAATAGCCGAGGGCTCTCCTTTGAAGATTGGCGAGAAAGGGTCAGGAAGAAGATCCTCGTTGAAAAAACCATTCGGCAGGGTTCCCAGTACGTAGGCGCTATCAGCACAGAGGAAGCGCAGCTGTACTATGAAGACCATCGGGACGATTACATGCTTCCCGAACGTGTCAACGCCCGACAGATCGTTGTGGCCTCAAAGCGGAATGCGGAGAGGATCATGCGGGCATTAAGAAAAGGGACAGGGTTTGAAGAGCTCGCGGTGGAGAACTCTTTGGGCCCCGAAGGAAGATTCGGTGGCAATCTGGGATACTTCGCCCGAGGCGACATGCCTGAAGAATTCAACGTGGTCTTCTCCATGGAGGAGGGACAGGTCAGTGAGATTGTTGAAAGTCCGTATGGATTCCATATCTTCGAAGTCAAGGATAAGACTCCGGAAAGACAGTTAACCTTCGAGGAAGTCGTCGAAGATATTAAGAGAAAAGTTGTCCAGATGAGATCTGAGCAACTGTACTATCAATGGTTGGAGGAATTAAAAAGAAGTGCCAAGATCAAGAGGAATAGCCATCTGTTGGAGTATACGCAATGAGGAGGCTCTCATGCGAACGGTTTTCAGGATAGGTACACTGGCCGCTCTCATTCTCACGGTTGCTTTTCATGGTTCCTTTGGACGAGGGGAGATCATCGATCGGATTGTGGCCATTGTCAACGATGAGATCATCACCTTTTCCGAACTCGAGGAATTCCGAAAATCCTTCTATCGTCAGGCACCTGGAAAGAATGACTGGTTGGAGCACGAGTTTGATCTATTGGATCTGAGACTTCAAGTCCTCAACACGTTAATCGATGAGAGGCTTATCGATCAGGAGGCGGACAGGCAGAGAATCAGTGTGACTCAGAAGCAGCTCGATGACACCATTGAATCACTCCGAAAGGAACAGGGATTGAGCGAGAACCAGCTAGAAATGACATTGAAGGCCAGAGGCATGACTTTCGAGGCCTATCGGGAACAGGTTGAGAAAGGATTAAAGCGAACCAGACTGATCAACCGTACCGTCAAAACAAAGATTGAGGTAACGGAAGAAAACCTAAGAGCCTACTATGAGACCCACAGTCAGAACTACCTGTCAGAAGAATCAGTCAGAATCAGTCATATCTCACTCCCGGTGCCCCAGAATCCTACAGATGATCCGGACGAAAGCGTACTCTTAATCGTAAAAGACATCATGAGGAGGGCAGTGAAAGGGGAGGATTTCGCTTCCCTTGCGCTCCAATACGCTCAGGACATTCCAGGCATCAAAGGGGGTGACCTCGGCTATTTCAAAAAGGGAGAATTGATTCCTGCTATTGACGAAAAGGCGTTCACCCTCAGAAAAGGAGAGGTTGGGGAGCCGATACGAACCCGAGACGCGATCATCCTCGTCAAGGTTACCGACAGGAAGGACGAGGGTCCGATTCCATTCGATGAGATCAGGGAAGCGCTGGGAAAAGACTACCGCAAGACTCAGGCTGAACAACTATACCAACAATGGATTCGTGACCTCAGGGAAAGGTCTTTCATCGAAGTGAAACTCTAAGGACCACAGAATCTGAGAAGGCACACCTCGTCGCTTCCGCAATGCCTCTCACGAAGGGTAGAATCGCCGAAAGTGAGAAACCTCCTCTCTCTCAAAAGTTGTTGACAAAGGCAGGGGAATAGGCTAACTATGTTGTGAAATTTTGCTCAAAAGAGCGTGCGATGCCAAAATCCGTGATCGTAAGCGCCGTCCGAACGGCTGTCGGAAGCTTCGGCGGCTTACTCAAGGAAATTCCGGTCATCAGATTAGGCGCCCATGCGATTCGAGAAGCGCTTACACGGGCAGGCCTCAGGCCGAGGGTTGCAGACACCGTGCTGGAATACGCGCCTCGTCCCCTGAGAGATCGTGGGCTGACCGAACTGGAAAGGGAATGCTCGAGCTGGGACGACGCTCTCACGGAGATTCACGTGGATGAAGTCATCATGGGCCACGTGCTTCAGGGAGGCCAGGGTCAGAACACTGCAAGACAGGCCATGGTCTATGCCGGCATTCCGAAGGAGACGAATGCTTTCACAGTCAACAAGGTCTGCGCTTCGGGGTTAAAGGCCCTTACCCTAGCGCATCAGGCCATCGTGACAGGAGCGGCGGAAGTCGTCATCGCCGGGGGCATGGAAAACATGAGCATGACGCCTTATTCATTCCCCTCCGCTCGGTGGGGAGCTCGGATGTTCAACGCCGAAATGGTCGACCTCATGGTCCATGATGGGTTGTGGGAAATCTTTTACGGCTACCACATGGGCCTAACGGCGGAGAATATTGCTGAACTCTATAAAATCTCGCGCAGGGAGCAGGATGAATTGGGCCTCATGAGCCACCAGCGTGCGAGAGCAGCCATCAAGGCGGGGAAATTCGAGGAAGAGATCGCTCCCCTCTCTATTCCTCAGAGGAAGGGAGATCCCGTGGTTTTTGACACGGATGAAAGACCCATGGATACGAGTTTGGAGAAAATGGCGCGGTTACCGACTGTGTTCAAAAAAGACGGCACCGTGACAGCGGGAAATGCCTCTGGCATAAACGATGCAGCAGCGGCCCTCGTAGTCATGTCAATGGAGAAAGCAAAAGCCCTGAATCTCCGGCCTTTGGCCAGAATCCGTTCATATGCTTCTGGTGCAATCGATCCCGCCTATATGGGATTGGGTCCGATTCCTGCAACAAAGCGCGCTCTTCAGAAGACGGGGGCTACCCTGGACGACATTGGCCTCATCGAACTGAATGAGGCGTTTGCTTCCCAGGCCATCGCTTGCATCAGAGACCTCGATTTGGATTTGGATCGGACCAATGTCAATGGAAGCGGTATTTCTATCGGTCACCCAATCGGATGTACCGGGGCGAGGATCGTTGTGAGTCTCCTATTCGAAATGAAGAGGCGGAATGTCAACTTGGGCCTGGCCGCCCTGTGTATAGGAGGGGGACAGGGCATGGCCATGTTGATAGAAGCCCTTTAGGGGGATGGACATGACCTACCAGAACCTTTTGCTCGACATTGCCGACGGAATTGGGACAGTCACGATTAACCGACCGAAGGCGCTCAACGCCCTCAACAAGGCGACCCTTTTCGAACTTCAGGCGGCCCTTGCCGAATTGGAGGAGAATCCAGAGGTTCAGGTCATCGTTTTAACGGGGGCTGGAGATCGGTCTTTTGTCGCCGGGGCTGACATCTCGGAGATGAAGGACATGGATTCCTTAGAGGCAATTCGGTTTTCAAAACTCGGCCACACGACGCTCGATCACATCGAGGGGCTCAAGAAGGTCGTCATCGCTGCGGTAAACGGCTTTGCCCTAGGAGGAGGGACTGAGGTCGCGCTCGCGTGTGACTTCATCTTCGCTTCGGAAAATGCGAAGTTTGGTTTACCGGAGGTGACTCTGGGAGTCTTCCCAGGATTCGGAGGAACGCAGAGGCTTCCTCGGTTAATTGGCAAAGGAAGAGCGAAAGAGTTGATATTTACTGGAGCGATGATTTCGGCTCAGGAGGCGAAGGACTCCGGGATCGTCAACCGAGTCTTCACGGCAGAGTCCCTCATGGCCGAGACACGGAAGGTGGCCAAAAAGATCGCCTCTAACGGACCGATCGCCGTGCAGCTGGCAAAAACGACAGTCGATAAGGGGTACGATGTGGCACTCAGGGAGGGGTGCCACATGGAGGCCGTTGCTTTTGGCGCATGCTTTGCTACAGGGGATCAAAAAGAGGGAATGACGTCCTTCATGGAAAAACGCACGCCCCAGTTCAAGGGGAAGTAACCACGCGGAGACCAGACATCTCCCAGGTAACACCGGAAAAGGGAGAAGAACGTGAAGATCGTGGTGTGCATAAAGCAGGTCCCAGATACCACCGATGTGAAGATCAACCCGGACACTGGGACACTGATTCGAGAGGGCGTGGAGAGCGTTACCAACCCCTTTGATGAGTTTGCCGTAGAGGAAGGCCTCCTCACTCGGGAAAAATACGGTGGAGAAGTCCACGTGATTAGCATGGGGCCTCCCCAGGCCATTGAAGTTCTCCGGAATGCATTGGCCATGGGAGCTGATCAGACATATCTCCTCTCTGATAAGGCCTTCGCTGGTGCTGATACGCTGGCCACAGCCTATACGCTCGCCAAGGCTATTGAAAAAATCGGTGACGTGGATCTGGTGATCTGTGGGAAGCAGGCCATCGATGGCGATACCGCCCAAGTCGGCCCCGGAATAGCCACGCGACTGAGAATTCCTCAACTGACTTACGTGTCCAAGGTGAGAGAGGTAGACCCAGAAAAAAAGAGAATCACCGTCGAAAGGATGCTTGAAGACGGGAAGGAGATTGTTGAGTGCTCTCTTCCCGCACTGATAACGGTGATGAAGGACATCAATGAGCCGAGGCTTCCCTCCCTGCTGGGAATAAAGAAGGCCTCCAAGGCTGAGGTCCCAACCTGGACGGCTACCGATCTGAATGTCAATTCAAAAAAAGTGGGTTTTGACGGATCCCCGACCTGGGTGATGCGGGTGTTCACTCCAGAGCAGAGGGGAGGAGGGGAGATCCTCGAAGGAGAAATTCCTGAGGTGGTTTCTCAATTGGTTGACAAATTGCTTGAGGCCAAAGTGATTAAATAGCATTCAGCGATTAGGAATCAGGGGGCAGCCGAATCGATGAAACAAGTGATAGGCTGGGCTCGGGTATTGAGGATGAGGATTCACGATGTTATTCAATGATGAGGGTTTTTCAGGGAAAACCCATATTGGAGTCACGCATAGACGAACTAAGCGCTGAAAGCTCAATGCTGGAAGCTGCCATGGCGGGAGGAAGAGTAAGATGCCGAAGCTGATCATCGACAAAGAGAGTTGCACGGGATGTGGTGCTTGCGTCGAGGTTTGCCCTTACGACGCCCTATCCATGGAAGATGACGTTGCCGTTGTGAACGAAAAATGCACGTTTTGCGGAGCCTGTGTCGAGGACGTCTGCCCCGTAGATGCCATCACCCTCGAGAAGGAAGAAAAAAAGGCCGAGGTGGACTTACGGGAGTACAAGAACGTCTGGGTTTTTATCGAGCATGAGAGAGGGAAAGCGGCCAATGTCTCTTTTGAGCTCCTCGGTGAGGGCAGAAAGCTCGCCGATAGCCTCGGATGCAGCCTCTGTGGTATGCTCATCGGGAATCAAGCCGAGGCGTTTGCCGAGGAGGCAATCGCCTATGGCGCTGAAAAAGTCTACCTCACTGAAAGTCCCATTTTGGGAGACTACCGAACGGAACCCTATGCAGCAGCGGCCGTCAGCCTGATCCAGAAGTACAAGCCCGAGGTGGTGCTCTACGGAGCCACGACGCAGGGCCGTGACTTTGCTGGGTGTGTCGCGACAACCCTGGAGACTGGGTTAACGGCTGACTGCACGGGCCTCGATATTGACGCTGAGAAGAAACTCCTGAAACAGACCAGACCCGCCTTTGGCGGGAACATTATGGCAACGATCCTCTGCGAGCGCCATCGGCCGCAAATGGCTACTGTTCGCCCCAAAGTCTTTCCCATGCCCTCAAAAGACAAATCGAGAAAGGGCGAGATCATCAAAGAATCCTTGGACATGACCGAAGAACAGGTGCACACGAGAGTATTGGAGTTCGTAAAGGGAGCAGAAACAATCAACCTGATGGACGCGGAGATCATTGTATCTGGAGGACGAGGTCTGGGAGGGTCTGACCAATTCAAGGTGGTTCGTGAATTTGCCGATGCAATCGGAGCCGCTGTTGGAGCCTCCAGGGCCGCAGTAGACTCCGGATGGATCCCCTATGAGCATCAAGTGGGGCAAACCGGCAAGACGGTCCGTCCAAAAATCTATTTCGCCTGCGGGATCAGCGGAGCCATTCAACATCAGGCCGGCATGAAGACGTCTGATATTATCGTCGCAATTAACAAAGACCCAGAAGCCCCCATATTCAAAATCGCCACGTTCGGCATTGTCGGGGATCTCTTCCAGGTCCTTCCCAAACTGACTGAAGAGTTGAAGAAGAAACTCGGAAAGGCATAAGCGAGCACACCCGCACCGGACGCCATTTGAGGTTCGCTTGGCATTCCCCGAAAAGCCTTCCGACCAGCGAACGGCTCCCTTTCTCAGAGACCTGCAAAACTTCATAGCGGGCAAAGACCACGGAGTTGGACATCGTCGACTCCCCTATGCTGAATCAAGACCTTGAAGGTCTCACCCATGCCGCCATCGGGAAGGACGAGATGTTTCATCTTTAGGCTCTCTCTGAGCGCAGCTTCACCGGATTGAGCCCTTCCTCTCAATCTCTGAATCTCATCGAGGAAACCGAGGGACAAAAGAAACCGGTATTGACGGACAAACCCCGTCAGTGAGAATCCGAGGGTTTCTCCTTTTCTGATGAGACCGCTGAAGTTCACGTGGGTCGTCAGGTCTTGGAGACCGATGTGGCCGTATGGATTGTCCGAGCACGTGTGCCGGTAATAGCATAATAGGGTCCCTGACCGCCGCTGGGAGGCATTGAGATCCTGTGCCAGATAACCATAGTCAATCGTCATGAGGAACCCGCGGTTCAATACCCTCCCGACCTGGTCATACCAGTCGAGAGCCTTCAAGTTAACCTCAGCCTGCTCCCCCTCTCCGAGCCGAATGTCCAGGTCATCAAGGTAACGAGGGATCTCCTCCGAGGTGAGTTCTCCCAAAACTTCACAGAACCTCCCATCCTCCTCGGTCACATAGATCTCCTCTAGGGCTCCATTCTGAAGCACTACCCGGTGGACGGGAAAGGCATCGAAAAACTCGTTGGCGAGAAAACAACCCTGGAGACTGGCTTCCCGAACCTCTTGGAGATTTAGCCACTCCACTTTCCCGACGTAAGGCGCCAGCCTCACTTCCTGCTCTTTGACGAAACGGGGGCCGGTCTCAACGACACCATACTTCAACCGTGCGAAAAAGACTGGAAACTCCTGGGCCACGAAATCGAGGATATCCCTGGCCAGCATGCCCCTTCCGGCTCCCGCCTCAACGATCCAAAAGGTCCCGTCTTGTAAGAGGTCACCCATTTCCCCGAGTTGTCGCGCGAGGAGACGGCCAAAGACCGGATGGACACTCGGGCTTGTGTAATAGTCCCCCTTCTTCCCAATCTTTTCTCCCTCGGTCATATAATAGCCATGACCAGGATGGTAGAGACAGTGTTCCATGAATTCTGAAAAGGGGATTTTGCCTTCTCGATGGATTCGGTTGAGGATGATCTGTTTGAGGTCCTGATTCTCTTGGGGAAATGGGGCTGTCACAGGCCGACCCCACTGATTGCTTCTCCACAGGCCGGACAGTTCCCTCCCATAATGGCGTAGCTTCGGTTGGTGTAGCCGTGTCTCTCAATCAGGAGCTTGCCGCAGCCAGGACAGTACGTGTTCTCACCACCAGCTCCTGGAACGTTCCCCTGATAGACGTATTTCAGCCCTTCCTCCATCCCAATCTGCCTGGCTCGCTCCAGGACTTTCAGGGGGGTTCTCGGCCGATCCTGAAGGCGATGGGTCGGATAGAATTGTGTCACATGCCAAGGGATGTTTCGATCTGTAGCAGCAATGAAACGGGCGATTTTACGGAGCTCCTCCTCTGAATCATTATAACGAGGAATCACGAGCGTCGTGATTTCAATCCAGATATTCAGCTCCCTATAAAGCCTGATCGATTCAAGGACAGGCTGAAGCCTGGCACCGCAGACCTTCCGGTAGAAATCTTCGCTGAAGGATTTAAGATCGATGTTCGCCCCGTCCAGATAGGGACTCACAGCGCGGAGGGCGTCGGGTGTAATGTATCCATTCGTCACAAAAACGTTCTTGAGGCCTCCCAGGCTAGCAAGCTTGGCCGTATCCATGGCATATTCGAGGAAAATCGTCGGCTCCGTATAGGTATAAGCGATGCTTCGACATCCGGTCTGCTGAGCCAGAGAGACGATTCTCTCTGGTGGTAAGTCTTCACCCGGAATCCCGCCCATATCGCCCGGTGGCTGTGAGATACTGTAGTTTTGGCAGTGGAGACACTTGAAATTGCATCCCACCGTAGCAATGCTGAATATAGTTGTACCCGGCAGGAAATGAAAAAGGGGTTTCTTCTCTATGGGATCTACGGCTTCGGAGATCGACTTTCCGTACACGAGGCTGAAGAGGGTTCCCTCGCAATTCTCTCGAACCCCACAAACGCCACGGCGCCCATCTTTGATGAGACACTCGTGGAAGCAGAGATGACACTTAACGGCTTTTCCTTCGCGTTTTTCGTAGAATTTCGCTTCCTTCATGGAGGGCCTCCACCCCATTATAGCTTGGCCCCTGGCGATTATCAACGAGCATCGGCCCAGAATCGGCTGAGACAACTCGGGCACTCATCAATGGGCTGCCAAAATGAAAGCCCCGGTCCCCGAAAGACCGAGGTTTTCTTTTTCTCTTTCCTCCATTTGCTTCATCGCCTGATTTTGCTTAAAATAGGGTCAGGAAAAACAGAGTTTCTCAGCGACCCTCCCGATCGTCGTTCGAAACATGCAGAGAAAGAGATCACTGTCAGTCGAAGAGACTGTCGATCGCATTATTGAATCCGTAAGCGCTACGGGGACTGAAACTTTACCGCTTGTTCAGGGATTGAACCGCAATCTGGCTGACGACGTCCTCGCTCCGATGGATTTGCCTCCATTCAGCTACGCAACGGTAGACGGTTTCGCCATCTCGTGCCAAAATGAAGGACGAGTCCCCATACCCAAAGGCTCACTTTTTCGGGTGATCGAAACGATCCCCGCCGGGTCTGTGGCCACGCAACGTGTGAGACCCGGCATGGCGATTCGCGTCATGACCGGCGCGCCCATTCCACCCGGGACAGATGCAGTTGTCAAGGAGGAGGACACCTCCTTTCCAAAAACCCCAACCCCCCAGATTGAAATTAAAAAACCGATCATTCCAATGGAGAATGTCGCATCTACGGGGGAATATGTTTGCAGGGGGGACCTCGTCCTAAAAAAGGGTACCACTCTGAGTCCTCGGAGTATTGGAATGCTGGCCTCACTGGGCATTCGGGAGGTTGAGGTGTTCCGACAACCCGCAGTCGCGGTTCTTTCCACCGGAAGTGAACTCCTCGGACTCGAGGAGCCTCTCGTGCCAGGAAAGATCTTTGCAAGCTCGCTCTATTTTCTTCTCGCCAAACTCCAAGAATCTGGTTGCGCCCCGTTCTCCCTCGGGGTTGTCGGAGACGAAGCTGCCTATATCAGAAAACAGATTCGATCCGGTCTCGCTGCTGACGCGATCATCACGATTGGAGGTACGCGGCACGGAGACTCAGACTGGGTCCGGCAGGTGTATCGCCAAATGAGAATCCAAACCCGAGTGGACGGGGTCGCCATGAGCCCCGGCAAATCATTTGTTTTCGGTTTGTTGAAGGGAAAGCCTGTCTTCAGCCTTCCGGGAAGCCCAACGGCTTGTATCGTGGCTTTCGAGGAGTTGGTCAGGCCTGCTCTGTTGAAAATGAGCGGAAAAGGGGGACGTCAGGATCCGTCAAGCCCGACGATGAAGATGATACTGGAGGGAACGATTCGCACAAAGAAAGGACTGCGTAAATTCGTTCTTGCCAAGGTCGTCCTCCGGGATGGGAGACTTAAGGCCATTCCCATCAACAGACAACACCGAGGCTCGCTCATGCCAACAGTTCAGGCGAACGGTGTCATCGTGGTGCCCGAGAGTAGCACCGCAGTCGGTAAGGGTGAGGAAGTCAACGTCAGGCTGATTGACCTGGACCTGTAGATCACACGTTGAATATCCGTTCAGCCAAATCTGGAGTCGAAGCGATCCCTCAAAGAGGTTTACAACGATGATTCCTATAGTCTCCATTGTCGGTAAATCAGACAGCGGCAAGACGACATTGATTGAGAAAATTGTCCCTGAACTCGTTCGGCGGGGGTATCGGGTCGCCACAATCAAACACGACGTTCACGGCTTTGAGATAGACAAAGAGGGCAAGGACAGCTGGCGCCACCGGAGGGCCGGGGCGGATGCGGTCATCCTTTCATCTCCCACTCAAATGGCCCTGATAAAGCGTGTGGACCGTGACCAGACGCTTGCGGAACTCAGAGACCGCTTTGGTGACGACGTCGATATCATGATCTCAGAGGGGTTTGTGAGAGATGTGCAGCCAAAGATTGAGGTCTTCAGAAAGGAGAAGCATCGGGAGCTCCTCTGCGGCAAAGACGATCAACTTGTGGCTGTCGTTGCGAATAAGAGATTTGATCTTTCCGTCCCCTGCTTTGATCTGGATGATGGAAAGGGGGTTACGGATCTGATCGAGAAGAATTTTCTCCAGTCTGAGAAAGCGGAGGATATCGCTCTCGTTGTCGATGGAAGGCCAATTCCGATGACCCCCTTCATCAAAACACTCCTGTTGAGAACGGTTCGGGCGATGGTATCGACCCTAAAAGGGTGTTACAATTCAAAGAGCGTCAGAATTACAATAGGCTAAGAGGCTTCACTGGAGAGGGATTCGAGGGTTTCTAGCATGCCACATCGTCTCAGAAGAAGAACGTGTCTGTTGGGAAGAAAGTTCCGTGGTCCTTTTGAAAAATGGAAGGCCCCTCTCCGCACAGGGGCACTCATTTTCGTCCTCTTCATGGCTCCCGCGGGGATTGCGCTGCCCGAAGAGCTCCCAGAAATATCCACGGAAATGAAGATTGCAAGGATCAAAGGGTTTCGTAAAAACAGAAACGAGTTTCTGAAAAACCATCCGCGATCCCCCCTAAGAAAAGAGGATCGGAGTGAGTTCAGCGCTCTGGATGTATTTCCCGTCGATTTGAAGTACTTCTTTGTTGGCAAGATCGACCGTTACAATTTGAATATCCACAACCCCAACTACTACGCCACTTTCCCGACCAACAAAGGAACAAACAAGCGTTACATCCGATATGGGAAATTCACTTTCAAACTCAATGGAAAAACCTACACACTCCAGCTTTACAAGTCGATACTGAGTGATTCCCTCTTTGTCCCTTTCAGAGACGAAACCAATGGCCACGAGACTTATGAAGTGGGCCGGTACATCGACGCAGAGATACTCCCCGGATATCAGACGATTATCGATTTCAATATGGCCTATAACCCGAACTGTATGTTCAACGAGAACGCCGTGTGTCCCATCCCACCGGAGGAGAACTCTTTGCCCACGAGGATCTTGGCTGGGGAGAAAAAGTACGAGAGTTCGTCAGAAACGCCTCAATGACGCTCACCAAGCAATGACTCAACGAGGGCCAAGGCATCTTCGCTGGCCCAATCCCTTGGCCCGACACACTTCCCAATGATTCGGCCATCTCGGTCGATCAGAAAAGTCGTCGGGAGGGATGTAACACGGTAGATAGACTTGGCTTTGCCTGAGCTGTCAATCCCTATCGGGAAAGTGAGGCCCTTTTTATCGACAAACGATTGAACGACTTTCGCCCCTCCCTGGTCGAGGGATACGGCCAGAATGACCAGGCCGAGCTCTTTGAACCGTTGATAGAGGGCTTCCATGGGACCCATCTCTCGCTTGCAGGGGCCGCACCACGTCGCCCAGAAATTGAGCATCACCACGTTACCTCGAAACTGCCTCAGTTCAACGCGGTTCCCCTCCAGGTTGACCACCTCGATGTTCTTCGCGGGCTCACGCTTTTTGTACCTCAAAACTCGCATTCGAGAGAAGAGGGCCTCCTCACCGATGGCAAAAGGGCTCACGGTAAGGAAAAGCATAAGGAAGCTGATGAGCTGGAGTATCTTTTTTCGCCACATCTCGTCACAGGGAGGTACGATCATAAACGGCAGTAAGAAGCACCCGTAGGTATATCGAGTCTGTATGCTATATGTTCTGATTCTCACTTGAGTCTGTCAAGATTTGAATGAGTTCAGTCTGATCGACTCCTATCTCATTCCGACGCCCAAAGACGACGAAGGTCACTGCCATTTTGCATGGAGCTTTTCTATGACGAGGATCGAAGATAAAATCGGCCATCGACTGAGAAGATCAGAAGCGACAATTTCCGTGGCAGAATCCTGTACCGGTGGGTTGGTTGCCCATCGAATCACCAACGTCTCTGGCAGTTCGGACTACTTTGAATCGGGGATCGTCTCCTACAGCAACAAGGCAAAGGTGGATCTCCTTGGGGTACCGCAGCCCTTGATCGACCAACATGGCGCGGTCAGTGAACCGGTTGCAAGAATGATGGCGGAAGGGATTCGAGAAAGGAGGAAAACCGCCATCGGCCTGGCAACAACTGGCATCGCAGGACCTCTCGGAGGAACACCGGAGATTCCCGTAGGCACAGTTTTTATCGCCCTCGCCAGTCCAAACGGGACGGTGGTGAGACAATTCCAATTCCAGGGGAATAGAATAGAGATCAAAGAAATCGCCGCAGAAAAGGCACTGGAATTGGTTTTGGAGTATTCCGAAAGGCATGAGACCAAGGAATGAAAAACTGACTCGACTCTGGCTCCGCAAGATCATCAGAACCGTTCCCCTTGAGGGACCTCCTTCCTTTCGGATGATAAAGAGGGCCCCTCAGGGCATCACGGGGCCAGGAAAAGGTCTCGGTGTCCTCCCATCATCATTCAATCCCCCAACCAAAGCCCACCAGGCACTCATCGAATCGGCCCGTACCGTGAAGCCCATTGATGAGGTTCTCCTCGTCCTGGATAGAAAGCCTCTGGACAAGAGAATATTCGGCGCTTCTCTCGAAGAACGACTCTCAATGATCCTCCTCTGTTTCGAAAAGGACCCCACGGTATCCGTCGCCTTCACCAATCGGGGACGGTTCGTCGAGAAACTCGAGCTTGTGATGCGGTCCTATCCGGAGAACACAACCATCAGATTCATCGTCGGATACGATACCCTGATCCGAGTCCTTGACGAAAAATACTATGAAAACCGGGATGCTGCCCTGGCCCGCTTATTTGCCGACTCAGAGTTCCTGGTGGCAACCCGGGGAAACGCAGGTGTCGATGATATTGAAAGACTGATTTTGGAGGAAAGAAACAGGCCTTTTGCCAGTAAAATCATACCCTTTGACATTCCTCTCCCCATCAGAGTACTGTCGTCAACTCAAATTCGAGAAAAGCGTTATCGAGGAGATGAGATCGGTGATTTAGTTCCTTCGGAGATCTTGCCCTATATGGAGAGAAGACGACTCTATCGGAATCGCAAGCCGCCTGCTGGAAGCGATTAGAGACTCCCCTCTAGGCCAGAAACCCGGTGAGAATCCAGGATTGCGCTGAACCTGCCGAGGGGTGGAGCATCGCCCCGTCAATTGATTGATTCTCTATGAATCACTGTTTTGAAGACGCTTACGACCTCCGGGTCGAACTGGGTGCCCGCATTTTTCTCGAGTTCCCTCAGCGCTCTTTGGGATGACAGAGATTTGCGGTAAGGTCGGCTGGAAACCATTGCATCATACGCATCGGCAACGGCGATAATCCGTGCTTCCAGAGGAATCTGATCCCCCACAAGGCCATCAGGATATCCCCTCCCGTCGAAGCGTTCGTGGTGGTTTCGAATGATCGACCTGATTTCTAAGGGCAGATTAAGGGGCTGCACGATATTGTCACCGATAAGCGGATGCTTCCGTACCATCTGCAATTCATCCTTGCTCGGAACGCCTTCCTTTTCGAGAACATCCGGTATCACTCCAATCTTGCCGATATCGTGGAGCAGGCACATCTGGCGCAGTTCTTCCATCCTTTCTTCCGAAAACCCCAAAACTCGAGCGATTTTCACGGAGTACTGAGCCACGACCTCGGAATGGCCCCGTGTGTAAGGGTCCTTCGCCTCCAGCGCATAGGCGAGGGCCTGAATCGAGTTCACAAAGTTCTTTTTGAGATCCTGATAGAGCCTGGAGTTCTCTATCGCGATGGCAATATTGTTCGCGAAGTTCACGAGATAATCCTTGTCTTCCTGACTCACCGCCATTTTTTCAGCCCTTTTGTCAGCCGCCAGAACCCCGACAATCTTGTTCTTGGCGATGAGCGGGACCACCACGAAAGCCTTTGGCTCAAATAGCCTGATAATCGGGTTCCTCATATTAATGGAGGACTCCTGCACATCCTCGATGATCGCGGGCACACCCGTGCTCGCGACTCTTGCCAGTATGTTATTCAATCGGGTTAAGGGGACCTCATAACCCTTGATCCTTTCAATCAGCTCTTTCTCAGGTGCACTCGCATGAAGGATCTTCAGGACCCGTCTCGCTTCATCTATGGCGAAGATGACGAGTCGATCAAAACCGAATAGACTCGCCAACAGGCTGAAGGTGACTTCCAGGATATTCTTCAAATCGAGGATGGACACCACGGCCTGGCTGGCTTCCTGAATCGAGGAAAGCTGTCTGATCTTTTTCTGAAGCTCAAGGTTGAGCTGATGGATCTCGTCGTACTTATGTTGGAGGAGCTGCTTGTCCCGCTCCATCTCCTGGATGCTCTCCTCCAGGAGCCTTCTTCGGACGAAGAGACCAGAATTCAGAGGAAAGAAGGATCTTTTACTCCACTTCATCCGATATTCGCAGAATTCATTCCCGTCGAAAAAGCAAACAGGTTCCTCGAGTTCTGCTGGGGGCATATTCCAGATCGTCGGGATGGCTTGGTAGACACCTTGACCAAAGTGGCAGAAGCTCTTTACCGGGCTGGTCTCTCTGAACCAGTGGAGACGGATGATGGCATGCCGCCGACCCCTTTCAACCAGTTCAACCGTCTTGTTTCGATTGAATTTGTCATTGACCCTCTGGATTCTTAGGAGAATGCGCTTGGGTGAACCAAAAAACCGGATGAGGACCTTTTGGATGTCACCCACCCGCATATTCACCGTGGAATGGTAACCAATCCGAAAAGCAACTCGTGGATCATCAAAGATATCCTGGGCTCTCCGAAACATCTCCGCGCAAACTTCGCTCGACACCCAGTTGTTGCTATCCATGAGAAACGACGCAGGATCAGGGAGGACGTCCAGCTCTGGATGAAGGTTCTCAACAAGGCGATCCACCCCTTCAGGGAACCGGGCGCTCACGTATTCAAGAATCGCTCGCGTGATCAGACAGCTATGAATCTTCTCCAAGGGAGGGCCTCACCCGCAAAAAAGATAATCTATTAATACTGTAAATTAAGGTAAAGTCAAGTAAAAGTGTGCAAATCGGCCCTTATGGTGGACGCAATCTGTCAAGCCAGACATGCAATGAGAATCTCCCAAACAGTTGACATTTGGCTGGATTGGAGCTAATTTAGGAGAGATTCGCTAGGGGAGCTCAACGGGCTGAGAATTCCGTCCGACCCAGCGAGGACGGGATGACCCTTTGAACCTGTGTGGGTAATTCCAGCGTAGGGAAGCGGAAACCATAGAATCGGATTATGGCCGTAATACCGAATTGGAATTACGGCCTTTTTTTGTTCCATGACCGTCGCAAAGCAATCCTGGCGGTCAAGGAAGCGACAGACAGGACAATGAAGAGGGAACCGTCTTTCTCGAAGGAGCATAAGCTCTCTCTGTGGGAGATCAAAAAGAGCCTCCCAAAGGGGAGCCTTTCCCTGACCATTCTCCAGGATGTCTCCCTTTTTGTGCGCACCGGGGAATTTATCTCCATCCTCGGCCCATCAGGATGCGGCAAGAGCACCCTGTTCAATGTTCTGGCTGGCTTGATGAAGAGTGACTCAGGAATCATCTCGATTGACAACAGACAAGTCCAAAACGGACTCGGGGAAGTGGCATACATGCAGCAGAAGGACCTCCTCTTTCCCTGGAGAACGGTTCTCCAGAATGTCCTCTTGGGACCGGAGATCTCCGGCGAACCTCTCGCGTCTGCCCAGAGAGAGGCCGAAGCGCTCATCGATCGGGTGGGTCTTAAAGGATTCGAGAAGAACTATCCGGCCGAGCTATCGGTTGGCATGCGGCAGAGAGTCGCCCTCGTAAGGACGCTCCTCTCCCATAAAGATATCCTTCTCCTCGATGAACCCTTCGGGGCCCTCGATGCCATGACTCGATCGGTGATGCAACGGCTCCTCATCGATCTCTGGAAAGATTACCGGAAGACGGTCCTTTTGGTCACCCACGATGTGGAGGAAGCTCTGCTCCTATCCGATCGGATCTACGTGTTGACGGCTCGCCCCGCCAGCGTTAAGCGGGAAATCGCCGTGGATATGCCGCGGTTCAGGAAAGTGACCGACCCAAAGCTCGTCGATCTCAAGGCAACCCTCCTCGATATGTTGGAAGGGGAAATCGAGAGGGCATTCGCATGACCAAAAGGATTCTCTATCCCGGTATGCTCCTTTTGCTCTTTCTACTTTTCTGGGAGCTCACTGTCTGGTATGCGCGAGTTCCCCGTTATATCCTTCCGGCTCCAAGTCAAATCGCTCGGACGCTGGCCCTGCAACAGCCTCTCCTCATCCATCACACCCTCGTCACCCTGAAAGAGATCATCGTCGGTTTCCTGTTGGCCTTTGGAGTCGGTGTGACGTTGGCTTTTTTGATGTTTCATTTTCCTGTCCTCGAGCAGACTTTCTATCCCATCGTGATTGGATCCCAAACCGTGCCGGTCTTTGCCATTGCTCCGCTTCTCGTTCTCTGGTTTGGCTATGGGCTTCCCTCGAAGGTCGTTATGGCTGCGCTCATTGTCTTCTTTCCCATCGTTGTCAATACCCTGGATGGTTTGAAACGCGCCGATTCGGATGCCGTGAACCTGCTGAGAATTCTCAAGGCCAATCGGTGGCAGATCCTTTGGAAAGTCCGGGTCCCCGCTGCACTCCCTTTTGTCTTCTCCGGCTGTAAGATCGGGGTTTCGGTCTCAACCATCGGCGCTATCATCGGGGAATGGGTGGGATCAAAGGAAGGGCTGGGTTATCTCATGCTCCATGCCAACGCGCAGCTCCAGGTCTCCTTGATCTTTGCCTCGCTTTTGTACCTGACCATCCTCGGGGTGGGTCTCTTTTATCTTGTCGTCACGATAGAAAGGTGGTCGATGCCATGGAGAAGGTTTTCCGAAGTCAGATGATGCGGCTCTGGTTGCTTGTTGGCTTGTACCTCTTCTTTGCGTGCGGGTCAGAGGGCTTTGCTCAGCCCCTCGGTCCGACCAAATTAACACTGATGTTAGACTGGTTTCCCAATGCGGATCATGTCCCCATCTATGTGGCCCGGGACAGGGGGTTCTTTCGAGGACAGAACTTGGATATTGAGCTACTCATTCCAGCCAACCCGAATGATCCACCGAAACTCGTCGCCGTTGGTCGGGTCGACTTTGGGATCAGTTATCAGCCCAGCGTCACCGTCGCACGATCCCAAAAGCTACCCATAAAGGCCATCGGGATCCTGGTTGAGCATCCTCTGAGTACGATCACATTCCTGAAAGCATCCCGCATTCGAACACCCGCCGACTTAAAGGGGAAGAGAATTGGCTATTCCACTGCTCCTACCGAGGTGATTCTCTTTGAAGCCGTTGCTCAATCCGCAGGCCTCACCCGGGATGACTATGAACTGATCAACGTCAGTTTCAACTTGACACCTTCTCTTTTGACGGGAAAAGTCGATGCCGTTGTGGGGGCATTCAGAAACTATGAAATCAACGAGCTCGCCTTGGAGGGGGTGGAAGCTGACTATTTCCCCATTGAGAAGCACGGCGTTCCCGATTATTACGAACTCGTATTTATTGCAAGCGACGGGTTCCTAGAAAAGAGAAGGCAAGTGGCAGAGAAGTTTATTACCGCAGTCGACGAGGCCATCAAGTTCACAAAGGACCATCCTGAAACGGCCCTTCAGGTCTATTTCGAGGCAAATCCTAATGTCCGGAAAGATTTGGATGGATTGGCTTTTCGGGATACCTTGGCGGTTTTTGCAACCTCTCAAGACCAGTCGCTGAGGAAGTGGAAGGATTTTATGGAATTCGCCTTTGAGAGGGGATTGATCCAGAACAAACCGGCTCCTGAAACGCTCTATGAGAATTTGATCAAGTGAACTCTGGCCCCCACGCTTTGTTCAGGGAAGTGGCCAGATCCTTACTCACTTTTCCCGAAACCTTTTTGACAAACCTATGGTTCGCTCCAGCCGCTCTCAAAACTCTCCGCCTGAAGCGGATCAGGCCGCTGAGCGCACCTGCGTTTCCCATCGCCTCAGACTTATGGGCAAAAAATCTGGAGGAGCGCTCAAAGGGATTTAAGCGGCAATTCGACAAAACCCGGCCTCAGCCCTCAAGGAGCCCTAATCCTTTATCGATGTCCGGAATATGGACGACAAAGAGGGATTCCTTGGCATCCTCCATGACCGAACCATACACGTAATCGATATTGATATTGGCCTGAGCGAATTTTCCGGCGACTTCTCCGAGAACACCGGGCTTGTTGGTCAGGGTGAGGCAGATAACCGGTTCAATATCAACGGCGTACTTTGCCCGATGGAGGATTTCCTCGGCTTCCTCGGGCTGGTCGACAACCAGTCTGATCACCGAATAGTCAGACGACTCTCGCAGGACACCTCGATAACTCTCTGCAAGGACAATTCGACGTCCGCTTCTCTCCCTTGCCCGATACAGCTCTTCCACATAATCCTTGGCATTCTGAATACTGATGGCCAAGATGTTGACGTTTTCGCTTTTCAGATGATCACAGAGCTTCAAGAGTTCCCCAGGGGTGTTGGGAAGAAACACCGAGATTTGGTTTGTCTTGGCCATAACGGGCTCCTCCATACCGGGGCAAGGGCAGTCCAGCCAGTCGTTTCCTTTTGTGAGGGTTTCCCTTCCCATGACGAGAAAGCCAAAGGGTGATAAAAGCGCCTTCACCGAATCGTTCGCTCGCATTCTTACCATGAAAAAATCTTGGGTTCAAGGCTTTACGATATGAGAGGTTTTCTCATTTTTGAGGGAGCCCGCTATCTCTGAGCGACGTTGCCGAAGCGGTGGAGGTACCGATCCAGGCTAAAGGACAAAGGCTAAGGGCTCAAGGTTAAAGGCGAAGCAGTTCGCACTGAAAAATGTCCGTTGAACGAAAATGAGGAGATTTCCGGGGTACCCGTCATGGCGAGTGTAAAACTCCGCTTTGTGGTATAATCTCGGTGCTCAATCATGAGGCATCGCGTTGGTATGGAGGCAGTGAAGCGTTCCAACCAGTTGATACGGATTCGAAAGGCCTTCCCCGACGATCTCCCCTTTCTCCGCTCTCTTGCGCTCAAGGCTTTCTCCATATATGGAGATTACGAGACCATCCTGACAGAATTCTTTCTTTCCAAAGGCGTCTTTACCTTTGTGGCTGAGGAAATCCGCGGAGACGTGGCCGCTCCCGCCGGTATCCTTATGCTGGTAATCCGAAAGCAGAAAAGACGAGGACCCTATTTTGCGGAAATCTTGGCCATCGCCGTGGAGGAAGGCCGCCGTGACGAGGGCATCGGCTCCCAAATGATCGAGTTCGCCAAGCAGTGGCCGCTCCATTACTCTGGAGAGATTTCTATTCCAGAAGTCCAGCTCTCGGTTGCGGAATCAAACTTCCCGGGTCGCTCTTTCTTTCTCCGGAACGGTTTCGAAATCTTGCGAAAGGAGCGGTGGAAATACCCCGCTGGCCAAGGGGCTCTGAGAATGGGGTACGTTCTGAAGGACAGGAATTAGTTTCCTCGGAGGGAGTGCAACTCCTCCATGATCTCGTCCATCAGCGTCTCTACCGTATTTCGGCCGAAGTCGAAGCGGATGCCGCAGGTCTCAAACAGCATCGGGAGCGGCTTCGAACCGCCCAGAGAAAGCGCGGACCGGTAACGCTGGATTGTTTGCTGGAGGCCTTTTCTCGCTGACTGCCAGGCTTGGAGGGCTCCTAACTGGGCGATTCCGTACTCAATGTAGTAGAAGGGATGAAGGAATAGATGGGGTTGCTTGTGCCATAGATAAAGGAGGCCGTCCTCGTAACCCTCCCAATCCTCAATACCGCCGAATCGCTGCCAGAGTTGAAACCAGGACCGCTTCCTGTCTCGACGGGTGTGCCCCTCGTGTGTGTAGATCCAGTGCTGGAAAGCATCGATCGTCGCAATCCAGGGAAATAGAATAACCACCTCCTCCAGGAGATTCCGATAGGACCGTCGAGACTCCGCCTCATCGTAGAATTCATCGAGGAACGGTGCGCCCAAAAGCTCCATGCCCATGGAGGCGACCTCGCAAAACTCGATGGGAGCCTCCCGATACAGGAAAAGCGGCTCTCCCCGGGCCTCGAGGGTGTGGAAAGCATGGCCGCTCTCGTGGAGCAGAGTCCGGACATCGCGATCGATCCCCACAGCGTTCATGAAAATAAAGGGTAACCTCACTTCGCCCAGGTTGCTCTGGTAGCCTCCCGGCGCCTTGCCTTTCCGACTTTCCAGATCGAGAAGGCCCCTTTCCTTCAAAAAATCAAAGCGGCGACCGAGCTCAGGATCCATGTGACCAAAAATTCGATGGCATCCCGCAATCAGTTCGTCTGAACTCCTGAAGGGTTGAAGGGGAGGCCTTCCCTCTGGATCCACATTCAGATCCCACGGCCGGAGACGATCCACGGCGAGTCGCCTGTGGCGTTCTTGCAGGATCTTTCTCGCCACGGGAACGACCACGGTCTCAATGGCCTCGTGAAAACGGGGACAGTCCTCCGGAGTGTAGTCAAATCGCTCCCGGTGGAGAAAGGCATAATCCCGATAATTCTCAAAACCTGCGTTCTTGGCGATTTCTTGTCGAAGACTGATGAGCCGATCGAAAATCTCTTCGAGTTCCTCCCGATCATCAAGGCGGCGTGCAGTAATGGTCTCCCATACGGTCCGTCTGACATTCCTGTCCGGTTGCTCAAGGTACATGGCGAGCTGCTGGAGGGTCTGCTCTTTCCCTTCGAACCAACCGGTCATCGCCCCGGTGATCTTCTGATACTGCTGGGAGAGCCTCGATTCTTCCACTTGGAGGGGGATGTTCTCCTCCCTGAATAGGCGGACGTGGTTTTCGATCTTTCTGTCGAGGACAGCATATCTCTCTCGGCCGAGACCATCGTGAAAAGGATGATCGACGTACTTCCTATAAAGCTTCTGCCACCACGGCTTGTAGTGGGGTTCAACCGCTTCCACGAAATGGAGATACGCCTTCTCCGCCACCGGATCATCGGTGTGGCAGGTCATGGCAATGTAGCGGCGGCTGCCCTCCTCATCGAGACAGGAAGCCAGCTCGCTCAAATCCAAAAGCCATCGCTCTAGGTCAGCCTGGGTCTTTATCTCCCTCGAATAGAGGGCACGAAACAAGGGCTCGATCTCAGGCCACTTCCCGAGATCTGCGTCTGTCGGAACAAACTCCCTGGGAAATTCCTTGTCGGCCCGCGCTGTATTGTCCATGGACCCCCCGAAACCCCGCTAGATTTCCTTGTGTTTCGGTCCGAACAGCGTCGTGTTTCCTCCAGATCCCATGTAGCCCGTGATCGAGCTGTTTCAGAGGATCGTCCTCTTTCAATATCTGCTATTCTTAATACGAGAGATTGTGCTTGACAAGATATCGAATTCCTTGAATAATTTCTAGGTAATCTTAATCCAATGCACGCACGTGAAGTCAGTTTTCATCTCTCACAGAGATCTCTGAGTATTGACCTGAATCGCTGAGCGGGCGAGAGAGAGGGGTCGACCATTGTCTTGAAAACCAATGTGAAGATATCTAATGCGTCCGTATGAGTTTGAGCGTTAGACCGTTGTTGTTACAGGGGACGTGCATAAGATCATAAGTTGAGGCGTATTGCCAAACCTGATAGACAATAGGTTTCGGGAAAGGATCGCCGGAGCGTCAAAGCACGTCGTATATTGGGCGACTGATCAGCTAAACTCGCTTAGCGCGAATAAGGTGTTTCTACCTAACCCGTCAACACACCTGACCCTCTCACTCGCCGCGCTCGCTCAGGGCAGCTGATCTCGGCCTTTGGCCTCAATTGACCCTCTACACGAGCGATCTTATGAATCTGCTCAAATTCATTGTTTTTGCTGGGGCGAGCGCTGGAATCATCTATGTATCATGGCAATCATTGGCCAATTTCCGTTCCCATGGTTTTTTTCGATTTTTTGCCTGGGAGGCTATTTTGGTCTTGATCTTATTGAACCTTGAATTTTGGCTCCATGATCCTTTTTCCATTCACCAGCTTGTTTCGTGGCCGCTATTATTCATCTCTTTGTTTCTGGTCGTTCATGGCATGAAGCTATTGCGTATCGTAGGGAAACCAGACCATAAACGTGATGACGCAGCCCTGGTCGGGCTGGAGAAAACCACCCAGTTAGTCACCGTGGGGGCGTTCAAATACATTCGGCATCCTCTCTACAGTTCACTGTTGTTTCTTGCATGGGGGGTGTTTTTCAAACGGCCTCATTGGCTGGGTGGGGGTTTGGCTGCCATGGCGACTGTTTTCCTCGTGGCCACCTCTAAAGCGGAAGAAATCGAAAATATTAGCTTTTTTGGCTCCGCCTATCGAGACTACATGAAACAAACCAAGATGTTCATTCCTTTCTTATTCTGACCGATCCAAAGACGGCGAGTGCCTTCTGCTGGATATTCTGACCCGAGACATGAAATATGGCTCGATCATCGCATGAAGGCTGACCGCCATTTGGCTGCCACTCGATAGCGGCAGGCTATCCGGAGCGTTCGGTGGCAGAGGAAGAGATCGTGAGATGAAGACCGTCTACCTCAGTGGGCCAATTATGGATGAGCACGAGGGCGTGGCTCGTAAATGGCGAGATATTGCGAAGTCTCTGCTTTCATCGCATTTTAGACTATTAGATCCAATGCGCAGGAATTTGCGCGACAAAGAGGTAGATTCGGCGAATGAGATTGTTGAGTTCGATTTGCAGGATATTCGTGATGCAGATATTGTCCTCGTCAATTATTGCAAACCAAGCATCGGGACAAGTATGGAGGTTTTCTACGCGAGCCACGATCTCGGAAAATTCGTCGTTGCCTTCTCTCCTCTCTCGTTCAAATACTGCAGCCCATGGATGGTCAGATACTGCACGAAAATTTTACCGAGTGTTGAGGAGGCTTGCAGATACATCAAGACCCATTTTCTGGACATAACATAATCCTGATGCGGCCACATAACCACGTCATGTACCTGAACAAGATTCCGCTGGGTCCGCCGTGCCAAGTAACCATTATCATGAGGTTGCGGACGGCTGAATTCACACCAAGCTCATCATCGGGCCCAGAGCCAGCGTAATCTTACGGAGAGAGTCAGATGAAACTTCGACATCCTTTCGAATGGATCACCATATCCGCTCAGACGCCAACCTTCATTGTGCTTCTGATCATTACCCTTGTTCTGATGCTCTCCTTGAACCTCCTGGGCGTGCCCTTAAAAACAGAGTTTGCCCCGGCCGGTATTATCTCCTACGAATTTGCTGGAGAGTTGTCGACTGCTCAGCGCATTGTGGAGTCGTGGGGGGAAGTCGGTCGTGTCTATGCAGGACTGAATCTCGGGCTTGATTGTCTATTCTTGGTTGCCTATCCGATTGCGATTGGATTGGGTTGTGTGATGCTATCGCGCCGCTTGTCGGAGCGAATTGCATTTCTCTCAACCGCTGGCCTTCTACTGGCTTGGGGACAGGTCGCTGCAGGGCTCTTTGATAGCTTAGAAAACTACGCCCTGATACGCGTCCTACTTGGCACTGAAACATCCCTTTGGCCGGTAGTTGCGCGCTGGTGTGCGATCCCGAAGTTCACCTTTGTCATACTCGGGCTGGTCTATGTTCCTGTCGGTCTAGTGGCACTCTTCATGGCAAGGGATCGCGGGGGACTTCACGCAGCCTAACCCACCGCCGGAGTCAGACCTTTCGATGCTTCGATTCTGCTCAACATCGACCCAACGCCATCGCTCAGGGCCGCTGGGATCGATTGTTCGGCGTAGGAAGATGGTCAGGATTCGCGAAGAACAGCGAAAGGATGAAAAACCAATCCGTGTCGTAAATCTGCGGGCTTTTGGTCGAAGTCAAGAGGCCGATATCGTCGACAAACTGCGACGAAACTGTAAGGATCTGTTGTCCCTGGTGGCTACGAAACGCAATCAAATTGTGGGCCACATCCTCTTCAGTCCCGTTACGATCGAGGGCGAAGACCGTGCGATTCAAGGAATGGGCTTGGCACCGATGGCGGTGCTCCCGGAGTACCAAAAACAGGGGATCGGCTCGGAGCTGGTCAGAACCGGCATCGCCAAGTTGGCAAGCAGGCGGTTTCCATTTGTGATCGTTCTGGGGCACGCCGAGTACTACCCCCGATTTGGATTTGAGCCTGGAAGTCGTTATGGGATCAAGAGCGAGTGGGAGGCACCAGATAACGCATTCATGATATTGGTACTGAATGCGGCGGAGATCCAGGGCATATCCGGAGTGGCCAAGTACCGGCCTGAATTCCTTGAGGCAATTTAGGACGCCGGTCCACTCCCTTCGTGCGGCAGATCGTGTGGGTCTCAGTCATCCCGCAACTGACTATTACGTGCACCACATCTGCGGTGATGGACTTCCTGGGCACTCCGGTGGCCGAAACACTTTATATGAGGGGTAGCCATGGATTTTGATACGAAGGTCAAGCTGACGATCTACGAGATGATTGCTCGTACCACAATGATGCCAACTTCTGCTGACGTCTCAAACGAATTGGGGGCATCGGTTGAGAAGGTAGCGTCATCCTTCAAACGCCTATACGCAAGGCGGCTCCTCGTTCTGGAGCCAGGCGGAAGCTCGGAAATTATTATGGCCCCGCCGTTTTCCGGCGTTGAGACATCCTTCCTTGTGACTGTAGGAAACAAATCCTATTATGCGAATTGCGTATGGGATGCTTTCGGAGTTGCCGCGGCACTCCATCGGGATACGGTAATCCGTGCATCTGATGGGTTCACTGGAGCGCCAATCACCCTGGAAGTTAGAGGCGGCAAGCCTGTCCATCAAGATTGCGTGGCTCACTTTGCTGTACCCGCAGCAAAATGGTGGGACGACATCATTTACACTTGAGCGACCATGCTACTCTTTCGGTCGGAAGAAACAGTCGAAAAATGGTGCGAGGCCAAGAACGTTCCGAAACGCCCGCTGATCAAAATGTCTCATTATGGCATCTCGCAGTGACATGGTACGGGAACCGATTGACAGTCGAATCTCGGCGCCCAGGCCCTGATGAGATGGTAGAGATCTTCTCTGAGATTGGATTGCGAGGGCCTTTCTGGGATCCGAAAGCAGATGAATGGAAATCGACCACCTAACCACTCACTGGAGCGAAACGTGGATGCGCGGCGAGGATCATCGCTGGGTCCGATTCCCAACCGTTCAACTCACAGCTGTTGGCCGGCAAGAATGACAATAGAGGAATGCGCGTAGAAAAGTTCGACAGACTATCCGGGGTAGCCCTCGCTTTTGCTTTCGGGTTTTGCTTTGGAGTCGCAGTCGCTTCGTGGAAGTGGTTCCCAACGGATGGAGATTGGGGGCACATTGCGGAAATACCACAGAGTCCTCTGAACGCTATCGCCCTGTTGTTACCTTGGATCCTGTTGTTTTGGTATTTATTCGTCAGACGGGTTTACTTTAAGGGAAAAACCTAGGAACTGAATGGAAGGGAAATTCTGCTCGAAAAGCGCATTCACCGAGCCGTCTGACGACCCTTGCGGTCCGACAGGGAAAGGGTTCACTGTCTCCAGGCAGCTGATCTCGGCCTTCATTTGCTATGAAACTCAGGTACTTCCTCTATAACGCATTCATCATAGAAGCCGCCGGAACGAAGATTGCGATCGATCCGGGCCTCAATTTGTGGATTGGAAAGCTCAATAGTCTGATACCACAATCTGAGTGGAAAAGTACCACCCACATACTGGCGACACACGGAGACCCCGACCACTATTGGTACGTTGCTAGAGTGGCTCAAAGCTCCAATGCCCCGGTTGTTTGCGGCAAGGATATTGTGAGAAAAGAAGGAGAAGACAAACTCTTGCTCAACCCTCGGAGCCGAGGCGTCCAGTACTCCACAAGGCTTGAAAGGATATATGGCTTAGGCGTCGACGAAAAAATTGAGGTGGAGGGCGTGCCAATCCAGGGCCTTAAATCCGTTCATGGCCCATTGGCTGTGAGTTTTCTATTTGGGATCGTCCACCGCGAGATTGCTCCTGGCCGAGGGGAGCGTGTCGGCATGGGAGCTATCGGATTTCAGTTTACAGTCGGTAACACGACACTCGCCAACTTGGGCGACAGCCTGATTCAAAAGGAATGGGAGGGATTGAGCCCAGATATTCTGATGATTCCAATCGGGGGACACATCGCAAAAAACACGATGGATGAAGACGAAGCACTCGATGCCGTTAGACTCATTTCGCCGAAAATTGTCATACCATGCCACTACAATGGGAATTTCTTCTGGAAAAGGAATGTTAACCCAGCAGACGATCGGTACTTCAAGAGACAGGTGGAGAAGATGGGTATGGAGTGCAGGATCATGGATTATGGGGATGAGATTGCATTTTGAATCGGCGAGGATATTCCCTATGGTCCCGAGGAGGATTTCACCATGATGAGCCGAATTTGGCACGGCTGGACGACCGCGACGAACGCTGATGCTTATGAAGTCCTGCTCAAGAGCGAGATTTTCATTGGCATACAGAATCGGCAGATTTCCGGGTATCGTGGAATTCAGCTTTTGAGGCGGACCATGGGCGATGAGGTGGAGTTTATGACGATCATGTGGTTTGATTCAATCGACGCTATTCGAACTTTTGCAGGAGAAGACTACGAAAAAGCAGTGGTCCCGGCAAAAGCGAGAGCCCTCCTTTTACGGTTTGATGAGCGTTCACAACATTACGAGGTTAAGGCTGAAATGAGCGTCTGACCTCGGACTGCCTGACAGGCGCGGTGATTTGCGGCAGCTGGTCTCAGGTGTGAAGAGTTGTACCTCAAAGGAATTGACGCTGACTCGTATCGGCCTCGGAAGCATCGGTGGACTCAAACTCATGATCGAAACGAATGAAGGGGTCTGAGGAAGCAAGTTCGACGCATCGGGGTTCCATGCCACTCCGGATCATGCAGCCCCACCATGGGGAGGCGGCTCTGCCTCCCTCTCTTGAAAATTTCATCGTGAAAAGGCTAAGGCAAGATGGTGGTTCCGGCTGCGTCTCGCTCGCAGCCGACGCACTTGCTGATTAGCCGGAAGGGAAATCGTCACACCTAAGTACAAGGAGATGATCGATGCTACGGGTTGTTCATTTTGATCTCGGTGCAGAAGATGTCGCACGGGCAATCGAGTTTTACCGGGATGTATTTGGGTGGAAAATTGAAAAGTGGGAGGGACCGATCGATTACTGGCTCATCAAGACGGGTGACCCAGATGCCCCCGGTATCGACGGCGGTCTAGCGAAGAGAGTCAATCCCTCGGACACCACGATAAATGTGATCGATGTTCCGTCGGTTGATCAATTCGCCGCCAAAGTTGAGGCAAGTGGAGGGGAGATCATAGAGCCCAAGAGAGCGATCCCTGGAGTGGGTCATTTCGCTACATGCAGGGACACCGAAGGAAACACCTTCGGAATGATGCAAATGGATGAGTCGGCAAAGTGATCGACAGACATGGGCAGGGAAATCGCTCGGCCTTCAGCCGTCTAAACGAGAAGGGACTCGGATGAAGACTGTCGCCAGCTTTAGGGAACCTTACAAGGCCCACATCGCCAGGGGAAAGCTCGAAGCGGAGGGTATTCCGGCCGTTGTTCTCGATGAGCACCTCGTCTGGGTGAATTGGACACATTCTGAGGCCGTTGGAGGCGTCAAAGTTCAGGTGCCAGAAGAGGCATTGGATCGGGCCCGTGAAATCCTCAATGCAGATGCTACGGGAGAACTCACCGACACCGAGGAGATCCGCTTCGAATCCTCTCCTGAGGAAATTTGTCCGAGGTGTGGATCTTCCTCAATCTCATCGAACCGCTATTCACTTTGGTCCCTGATTCCGTCACTTTTGTTTCTGCTTCCCATCTTCTTCCGTCGGAAGAAATGGGCTTGTGATAATTGCGGGACGACCTGGTAGTAGACATCAGAGCAGATGCGCACCCTCATACACGTTATTATCCTTTTCGCATTGTCTGCCTGGTTAATCGGGTCCGGTATCTCGGCGGTGAGAACCCAAAAGGCTTATTTGGGCAGAGGTTACCGAGGGTACACGGGGAGGAAAGCTGTCTATTTAGGGTACGTCTGGATAGCCTTTGGCGTGTCCCTTTTGCTCCTTGGCCTCCTGGTCATGTAGCCGCCCACCAAAGCTGACCGAAAGGGCGGAGCCTTTTTGAGGTCTGAAAAAGCGATTTGAACGGGTGACTGCGTGAACCCCGAATCCAGAAATTCAGGGCGGTGGGCAAAGTGGACGCTGTCTGTTGTTTTTCTTCTCACCGTCCCCTCCCCTGCATGATGCGGGTCGTCGAAGGGCCCGGCTATTTAAGACAGGTCCGTTTGGGCCTTGGGGCCAAAGATGCTTACGATGGGGAGGCAGAGTGAATCATGGAAGATCTTTTGTTTTGGCTCTACTTGGTCAATTCCGTCCTAATGATAAATCACGAAATTGACTCCGCCTACTGGAAGGAGTGGGATTTGTTTGGTCTACCCGGGGCGATCACTGGTTTCCTAATCCTACATTTCCCGTTCGTGTTTCTCGTCATGTAGGGATTGGTGCTTGTCTTTGAGCACGCTTTCGCTGGTCTCATATTTTCGCTGATTCTATCTCTCGCTGGGATGTTCGCTTTCGGAATCCACACGTCCTTTATCAAAAGGGGCCGGGATGAGTTCAGAACACCGATATCATTGTCCATACTGGTGGCCGTGCTGGTTGTTTCGTTATCTCAGGCGATAACCACAGTCTATTTGATTTGGGCGAAGATTTTTTGAGTCATCACGGAGTGAAGCCGACTCACCTGTTTCATCTCGGTCATTAACAGCTCAAGTTTGACGATCACCTATCCCGGATGATTCATGAATTTTTATGGCTCCATGAACAATCTGTCCTGAGGACCTATCGAGTCTCCTCAGGGCCAGCCCCGAGCGAGTGGGAGGTTTTCTGTCGAAACCCGCAACAAAGATCTTTAATTTGCAGCGGGGGCCTATTCACGAACACTCAGGGTTCGTGATTCATAGAGGCCATGTGATCAGTCCCTGAGTCACGCAAAGGAGAATCATCATGATCGGTCTGAGAGAGAAAGCCATCACCATATCGTTACTCCCTCTCTTGCTGCTTTGCAGCCAAACTGTCCTCGCCGATCAAACACCAGAGGAGCTTGCCGTGGCAGCCTCTGGGGCCTGGTTGTCACTCGTCGATGAAGGTCAATATGCAACAAGCTGGAATGAGGCAGCCCAGCTTTTCAAAGAAGCCCTCACGAGGGAACAATGGGAAGCATCGTTACGGGCTTTCAGAATCCCCCTTGGGAGGGTGATTTCCAGGAAACTGAAATCAAGCCGATATACGAAAACTCTGCCGGGCGCTCCTGACGGGCAATACGTGGTTATCCAGTATGAAACCTCTTTCGAGAAGAAAAAGGTGGCGCTAGAGACTGTGACCCCAATGTTGGATAAAGACGGTGTTTGGAGAGTATCGGATTATTACCTCAAATGAGACCCATCGGTTGTCTTTGAAGTCGCCCCCTGGTTTTGATAAATTTAGGGTGACCCGGAGCGTCGGCGTTTCGTTTCGCATTCTCAGGACGTTCTAGAATTTGCAAGTGAACGGGCGGCAATGGTCGAAATCGACTTACATATCCATACCACAGCCTCAGATGGAACACTGAAGCCTGCCCACGTGGTTCAGCTGGCAAAAAAACTGCGGCTAAAAGCCATCGCCATCACAGACCACGACACGGTGGACGGGGTGAGGGAAGCACTTGAAGCGGGGCAGAAAGTCTCACTCGAGGTTATTCCAGGCGTTGAAATTAGCGCTAATGCCAGGATCGGAAGTGTTCATCTACTCGGGTATTTTGTTGAAACAGAGCGGGGCATTCTCAAGGAGAAATTGGAGCGGCTGAAGCAGGCGAGATCTGAAAGAAATCCGAAAATCGTGGACAAGTTGCAGAATCTCGGCATCGACATCACCTATCAGGAGGTTGTGGCGGCCTCAGGAGGAGGACAGATTGGGAGACCCCACTTTGCTCAGGTCCTGGTGGACAAGGGATATGTCTTTTCTCTCGACGAAGCGTTTGATCGCTACTTGGCGCAGGGGGCTCCGGCGTATGTGGACAAGTTTCGTTTCGATGTGAGGGAAGCCATCCAAGTCGTTTTGAGGGCCGGCGGAGTTCCTGTTCTGGCTCATCCCTTTACATTGAATTGCATCCCAGAGGATCTTGAAAAACTGGTGGCAGAACTCGCCCGAGACGGCTTGAAGGGTATCGAGGCTTTCTATCCTGATCACACCCGCGAGCAAACTGCCCAGTATCAGAGACTCGCCAGGAAACTCGGGCTGGTGACGACTGGAGGCTCAGATTTCCATGGCAAACTGCTCGAAAAAGCTGAACTGGGTGTTGTCGGCGATGATATCTGTCTCCCCTACAAGATTGCAGAAGAGCTCGTAAGGGTAAAACAGGAAATACTATACCACCCCAAGCGCTTTTAGGCAGGGGAACCCGAGCGTTCCTATGGCATTAAGAGATATTGTCCTTAACTCAGAGGCCGCTTCAGGGAGGGAGCCGAGTGAACCCATCGACATCGCTCTCAGAAAGGGAATCGGTGACCTTCAGGCCGCCTTTTTCGATCTCGAAAAAGGAAGAATCCGATACGCTGCCATGCGAGGGACTGCCCAGTTCAACCGTTATGTGAGACTGGCTGGCCTTCTGAAAAAGTATGATTTGAAATCTCTCGAAGAGCGAAAGCAGCGGCTGGCCTTTTGGATCAATCTTTACAACACCATGGTCGTCCATGGAGTCGTGGAATTGAGAATCAAGGACTCAGTCAAGGAGAAGCGCGGGTTCTTTACTCGCGTCAGATACGATATCGGGGGCTACCTTTTCTCCCTGAACGACATTGAACACGGAATTCTTCGTGAAAACAGAAGAATTCCCTATCGACCTTGGAGGGCCTTCTCCGGTAACGATCCGCGGTGTGACTTCATCGTCTCGCCAATGGACAATCGAATTCATTTCACTTTGGTCTGTGGCTCCCAGTCATGCCCTCCCATTGGTTTCTACTCGGCTGATGAAATCGACACACAGCTTGAACTGGCGGCCCAAAGCTTTGTCAACTCCCAAGAGGTTGAAATCGTTCCTCAGGGGAGGGTGTTACGAATTTCTCAGATATTCAAATGGTATCGGGCCGATTTCGGAACCCAGGACGATCTGATGGAGTTTCTCATCCGATACCTCGATGACGGGGAGAAAAAGGAGTTCCTCAGAAACAACTCAAACTGGATCAGAATTCGATACAAGCCATATGACTGGAGCCTCAACCACTGAGGACATCCAAGTACCAGTCGGGGCATACCCCGAGTCGGAGGAGAGCAAAAGCGGTGCACTCCCAAGTCGGTACTCCCCTTCCCAGGATGATTTTCGCGGATCCAGAAGGTCAGATTTTCGACCATCCGAGCCTGCACATGGCTGCTCAGTCCGCACGAGAGAACCGGCCGGGCGATGCAGACAGCCTGACGCCACTGCCCGAGGGAAGCCAACTCTTCACCCTACCTGGCCGTTATCCCGTGGGATGGGATCCCGAATCGAAGAATTTCGTGACCGTAAAGGAGGCGGTCATCGACGGCCGTAAGTTGGAATGCACCGCCGTGGCGGCCTTTTTGGCCCCTGGCTACTTAAGATGTTTGCTGCCAGCCACGCATCTGAAGACGAAACACCCTATTCTCCCGCTCTGGGCTTACGGGGCTGTAGGATTCAGAGATGGCGATTTCTGGGTTTCAGGGATTTCTCTCGATGCCAACCCCCATTGGCATCCGAGATTCTTCAAAAACGATGAGCAACTCGCGGTTCGGGTTCAAGAACTTGTGCACCGCTATCCCCGCAATCGTCTCCTCAAGCAACTCTCTCATTGTGCCCTCAGCTACCATTGTTTCGCAGCGAAAAACGTGTTCTATGGACGGTGGGAGATCCCCGTTCCCACTTCGCCCGGTTGCAACGCCAAGTGTCTCGGATGCTTATCTGCTCAGCCCTTGAAGGGTTGCAAGGCCTCTCACCTCAGGATCTCTTTTGTTCCCACCGTACAGGAGATCGTCGAGGTGGCACTGCCTCACATGAGCAGGGCTGAGGGGGCGATCGTTAGTTTTGGGCAGGGCTGCGAGGGTGAGCCCCTTTTGCAGGATCAACTCTTGGAAAAGACGATCGTAACGCTTCGAAGAAAGACCTTCAAGGGCACCATCAATGTCAACACTAACGGGAGCCTTCCCAAGGTCGTAGACCGACTTGCCGCAGCAGGCTTGGACGCCCTGCGAATCACTCTCGCGAGCGCCAGGCCGAAGTACTACGAGCGGTACCATCAACCAGAGGGGTATCGGTTCGAGGACGTCCTCGAATCAATTCGGCGAGCCAAGAAGAGGAAAATCGCTGTATCCCTTAACCTCCTCGTTTTCCCGGGATTTACCGACCAGAAACGTGAAATCGAGTCCCTGGTTCAGATGGTTGGCCAGACAGGGGTCGACATGATTCAGATGAGGAACCTCAATATCGATCCAGATTGGTACCTCAATGAACTCGGGGATTTGAAGACTCCAGGGATCGGGATTTCGAATATGCTCAGGCTTCTCCGAGAGGCCTTTCCCCATCTCCTCCTCGGCTATTTTAACCGCACAAAGGAGTCTTTTTGCAAAAACCCTCGCACGAGTGAGATTGTTGAGCTCCGCACTCCTTGAGCAACCATGATCCTTTCTATTGTCGCGGGGGAGGAACGCTGGTTTCCAACTCCTGGCGATCCTTTGAGGAAGGGTCTCGAGCTTGTCGAAGGATTGCGACCACGGCCTTTTCAGCCCTCCCCTCAGAACGAGTGCAAGCGCGTGAAGTCCGTCTCCATCTTTCGCAGAGCACACTGAGATCTCTGAGTTTTGACCTGAATCGCCGAGCGTCCGATTCGGGTCAAAAGCATCGACGCTTCACACGTATCAATTGATTGGGTCCCACCACGCGATTTGTTGTGAACGCTCTATTGCATGGCCCCCGAAGGGGCTCAGTGGGTCGCCTGATTCTTCCTCTCAAAAAATCAGGCCAGCGTCAAAACCACCTCTTGGGAACGCTGTGGGCTCGAGTGGCCCTGAGCGGGTCGAAAGCACGCCGCCGAAACCGACTACAGCGATTTTCAATTTCTTACGGATCTGAATTCATGAATACTAAAGAGTCGTGAATCATGGAGGCTAGGGGTGGGGATGCTTTCTCTGGTCGAAATATTCTTCTAAATCCGGCTGTCTTTGAAAGGGAACCACCTTTCTCGGCGTCTCTAGCAGCTCGTGTATGAGTCCAGAAACGCCGTCAGAAAGCGACAGATACGGAATCCCTTTCACTTCTGGCTCAGCGATCGTGCCTTTCACCTCGAGGTAGTAATGGATGAAACTCCCCCGATCGGTGGTCACAATTTTTCCAAAGACAGGAACTGTTCTGATGACCTTCCCCCGAGCACCGACTCGGCGAAGTCCAAGCCGCAGATCCAGACCGCCGGAGGGGATCTCAAAGTCTCCCACTGCCGAAATTCTTATGGAATCACTGTCGAGTAAAAGATCGCTGGTCGAGGCCCGACCTTCCCTGAGGGTGACCTTTCCCATAATGGTCCCATAAGTCAATCCCCCTGTCTTTGGATCTGGAGAATCGTCCCCATCACGCTGAGAGGGGTTGAGAAGGGAGAATACCTGTGCCAAGACGCCGAATTGTCCGATCCTTCCCCCCTCCAGAAAGATACCAATCTCTCCATTCAGGGATCGGACAATCTCCTCAGCCTTGTTCCCACCTCCCCGTATGACGCCAAGGGCAGAACATAACCCGCTTAACTCTTGCTCGCCCTCTCCACTTTGAAAGCTTCTCACAATCGGATTTGTCTCGACCTTGAGAAAATACGGTCGAAATTCGAAGGATACTTTACCGTCATTCCCAAGACCGAGCCATCCCCTGATTAAACCCTGACCCTGGGTTGAGATGAAAGTCACTTCCTCAAAAGAGATCCGATCACCCTTTAACTTTAGTCTCGCCTGGACATCAGAGAACGGAATCTCCCTGAAGCCCCCATTGTCGACCCGAACCCGAACCGCCAGCGGGGGTCGACTCTTCCGGCCGAAGGAATAACCGCTTGTCCAAGGCCAGGACATCACCTTCTCAAAGTCGACGCGCTCCGCCTGAATGGAGAGGAAAGGCTGGGAATCTCCGGACGCCGGAGCCAGATCGCCCCGAATCCGAATGAGACTCGAATCGAACTTTCCCTCAACATCGACAGTCTCAATACCCTTTCCGTGAAAGGAGACCCTCCCCTCGACGTCGGTGAGGGGAGGGAAAACAGGCACATGACGAACCTCGGCCTCCTTAAAGGTGATGTGGCCATCGACGGAGGCCCCGTCATGGCGCTTCTGGTTGTTCACCTCAACAAGCGCCTTTCCGCGATAGAACTCGAAAGGTTTGAGGAATTTTCTCCACGTCCTTGGAGACCCGCGCTCGAAACGCTCTGCTGCGATGTCTCGAAGATCGAAGACCCCCGAGAAGCGTAAGTCCCTGAAGAACTTCGCCCCGGGCCGCGTCAAAGCTGCCCGCAACGCCAGATCCGAATTCTTCCAGTTTCCCTGCAAATGAGGGATCGAAATCCTCTCTCTCGAGAAGAAAATCTGGCCGTCAACCCGTTCCACAGGGTAGGCGTCCCAAAGTCGAAAGGACCCTTTCCTCACCGATAGCTCTCCACTGACTTCAATGTCATCACCCGACCCGACTCGGCCTTTTACCGCCACAACATAGTCTCCGCTCCCTGCGGGGGAGTTGACCTCCTGGAGAACCTTACGTATATCAACAGGCAGCAACCTCCATGACTCAATTTCACGAAGGTTTCTCAGGTCGAGTCGGCCTTCCATCAAAAAGTCAATCTCTGAATGATCTGAAGAACGGATAGCCACCGAGCCATTCGCCCTCACGGTCGAATTCCGCCACCTGCCCTGAACGTCACGAACTGAAATGCCCGTGGAGAATAGCTCTACCAGCCCATTCATTTTCTCAAAAGTCCCGGGAATGTGGTGGATTCGGATGGCCGCATCCCTAAGGAACATACTCCCAGTGAGGGCAGACGAGATCGGAAGTCCACGCCGTTTCTCAAATCGAATATCAACCTCCCCCGTGCCCGACTGAACCTCAATCTCCGAAAGGGGAAGCGCCAATTTTTCCGGAATGAAGCCCGTGGAAATCCATTTTGAAATGTCCGGGAGGTTCACTTCGCCCTTCAGGGTCATTTCGATCGACTGATCGCCGAAAGGTCGCGCGAGCGTTAAGGGAGAAATCTCCAACTCTGAATCGCCGAGACGCAGACCGAGGGCTTCCCCCCCAAGACGGCCTTGGTCTATATTCAGTAAACCCCTTCTTAATTCAAGGGTCTCCCCCCTCCATGGAAAAACCACATTCCTGAAACCGATCTTCCCCCCCCATCGGAGAAGCGACTCTTCGTCTTGAGGAAATCCGAAGCTCTTCAGAGGGCCCGTGAAGCCCATTGACATGAGGGTGATTTCTCCCTGGTTGATGGATTTCAAGAAGGAACGGACCTTCTCAGGAAGAAAGGGAAACACGCTTTTCTGTCCTCTGATCGATACCCATGGGCAGTCAACTCGAAAAGAGATCACCGGATCGTCTCCCCGTCTCCCACGAATGACGCCCCGTCCCTCCAGAGGCATGGACGGGGTCTGGAGGCGAATCCTCTGGAACTCCAGTTTTTGGCCATCCCAGCTGAACGCAAAATCGACATTCACCCTGTCCATTCCCTCCAAGAAACGAACACCCGCGATGGTCACCCTCCCCGATGAGTGAAACCGACCTCTCAGGTATCCTTCAAATGCCGCCGCGATCGTCAGGCTGCTGCCAGCGAGTTGTGATGGAATGGATCGGGCCAATAGGTCACCGAGCCACGTCGGATCGAGACCTTTTGCCTTGACTTTGGCCGAGAGTTTGAGGTCCCACGGGGCCCATTCCTCAGAGGATCCATGAGCCAGTCCATGAACCGAAACCCTCGCGGGAGGACCCTTTTTCGTCTTCAGGGCTCCCTTCAGCACCACCGGAAATGGTCCCGCCGTTGAGAGATTGCCAAGAGAGACAAAGAGGTCTCGGATTTCCCTCTCACCCCATGCAAGCGTCCCCCCTCTGACCTCGAACCAATCGACCCTCGGAAGCATCGAAACCAGGTACTCCATGGGAAACGACCCCACCCCTCCGGTAAACCGTCCCACCAGGCCCTCAAGTTCGAGGCTTTTCCACTCGATGGATTTTGAAAAGATACTCCCGAGCTCGGGTCTAACGATCATCCGTTTAACCGTGAGCCAGCCGGCCTCCTCGTCGTCACCCCGAATGGAGAGCCCTCGGTACTCAATTCCAGGACGACCCAACCAATGAATCACGGTCCGCGAAATGGTCGCCCTCCCACCGAGACCCGACTGAATCGCCGTTTTGAGTGCCTCCTCGGCCAACCTGGCTCCGAGGTAGAAACGGACGTAGGCCACACCGATTCCCAAAATCACGACCACCACGAAGCCGATGAGAAGAAGCGCGGAAGACCTTTTTTTCAAAACGACTCTACTCCCCGACTGTTATCACCGAAGGGCTACCCCCACCAGGATGGATCGAAACGAGAATTGCTCATTTTAAAACCATCTTCTAGCTGATATAATGCCGCTGCGGGAATAACCGGGCCGCGTGAATGGGGCGGGGGCGCCGTTATCGGCCGAAAGGTTGTGATCCGAACTCGGCAAAAACACTTCCCTTCGTGTCATAAACTGGTGGGCTACACGAGCACGAACCCACAGTATTGAAAGGACGAAATAAGCAAGGTTAGATTTAACAAAAAATCTTCTGAAAAAGCAAGAGCACTCTTGAGACACATCCGTGAGAAGAGTCCATATGAGAGAAACCTACCTATCCGCCTGCACACTCGACTGCCCCGATGCCTGCTCCGTGCTGGTCGAAAAAGAGAACGATAGAATCACCAGGATACGGGGAAACCCCGATCATCCCTATACGAGCGGCTACTGCTGTGGAAAGATCCAACGGCTCCCCAAAAGGCTCACCTCCCCGAGTCGGCTCAAAAGGCCTCTCCTCAGAAAGGGGGAACGGTGGCGAGAGATCTCTTGGGATGAGGCGCTTTCCCTCTGTGCCGAAAGGATTGACACGTTACGCCGAGAACCCGGCTCGATCCTTCATCTCAGAGGAGGAGCCGCCAAGGGGGTCAGTAAGCTCGTCGAGGATGCCTTCTTTGCTAACCTTGGCGCAAGCCGGATCCTTCCTGAAGGAGTCTGCGATAGCACTGGCATAGAAGCCTGCATAGAGGATTTTGACGCCCTACGAATGAATGATCCCAAAGATCTGCTGAACGCCAAAGGAATTGTGGTCTGGGGCAAAAAGCTCGGGGTCAGCTCGGTCCATACGGGGGGGCTCGTGGCTCAGGCTAGAAGACGCGGAACAGCCGTCATCTCCATCTCCCCTCGAGCAGAGGAGAATAGAGGATTCGCAGACCGCACAATTCGCATTCGCCCGGGCACGGACCGATTTTTGGCTATCGCCGCCGCGAAGGAGACCGTCAAAGGGCATGGGATTTCTCCCCGAATTGAAGAGAAGGCCTACAACCTCGATCAATTCACCGTCCTTCTCGACAGGTATTCCCTCGCTGACCTCTCCCAAAGCTGCGATGCTTCCATCCGGGATATTGAGGCTCTTGCGGAGTTCTACCATCAGCACCATCCCTGTGCCACCATCCTGAGTAACGGCTTACAGCGGTATCCTCACGGGGCAGAAAGCGTCCGAACCATCAACGCGTTAGCCTTCATTACCGGGAACATCGGGCGCCAAGGAGGCGGAGCCTACTATAGCGTCTCCTCCCGACAAAACCTCAACCTCGAGTGGGTGGGAGAGGAGAGGTACACGAGGACCGTTCCAGTTGCTCATATTGGCCGATCGATTCTTGAGGCATCGGATCCCCCGATTCACATGGTCTGGATTTCCATGTGGAATCCTGTCAATCAGACACCGGAATCCTCGGTCCTTTTACAGGCCTTGAAAAAGACACCCTTCGTTGCCGTCGCCGATCCCTTCATGACGGATACGGCAGAGGCTGCCGATCTCGTTCTGCCCTGCACGATGATGTTCGAGGAGGAAGACGTCGTCGGATCATGGGGCCACCACTTCGTGAACTATTCTGGGGCTGTCGTTCCCCCACCGGAGGGTGCAAAAAGCGACTTCGAGATCGTCGCGGAAATCGGACGTCGGCTGAAACCACCGATCGATCTCGAGGAACGGGAGAGCTATCTCCGTCGAAGCCTGGAAAGCGCTTTTCTCGATACTACCCTCGAAGGACTCCGAAAGCACGGGACCGCACAGGCGGACCGTCCCACCGTTGCCTTCGAGGGAGGGCGTTTCGACCACAGAGACGGAAGATTTCGTTTTTTGACAGAGATTTCACCAGATGAATCGGTCGATCCGGACTATCCACTGACCTTTTTGACGCTCATTAGAAAGGAATTCATCCACTCCCAGATCCTGCCCGAAGAGCATGAATCCCTGACACCCGAGGCTTTCTTGGCCCCATCAACACTTCGGAATTTGGGACTTAAGGCGGGAGAGCTGGGAGTCATCATCTCGCCCCTTGGGGAGATGCCGGTTCAACTCAAAGCCGAAAAGGGACTCCATCCCTCGGCGGTCATCGTGGGCCGCGGGCCATGGTTGAAGTACGGTTGGGGCAGCAACCGGCTAGTCGAGGGAAGATTCACGGATCGCCCCGATGGGATTGCCTTTTACGGCCAAGGTGTGAGAGTGGAAAGGCGCTGAATCCTCTGGTACACCTCTTGCACTCTCGGGATGCCGATGTATCTCCGACCTTTTCTTGTCATCCAGATCCTCGCCTTTCTGATCACCCAAATCTGGGCTTACTTCCGATTGAGAAGCTTTAGCCTGGCGTTTATGGCAAAACTGGAAGCCCTGGCCGCCTCTGGGTACGTTCCGGTTCCCCTGGCCGGTGAGATGTGGAACTATATCCAAGTGGGTTCACTCGCGAAGGCAGGGATTTTCTTTACATTCACACTCGGTTTCACATTCGGCGTTGTTGCATTTGCTGGATCTTTCTGTCTGGACCGTCTTAGGCTTTCAAAGCCAATTCGTTTGGGATGGGCTGTTTTCGTTTCAGCCTCGTTTTCTCTCCTTTTGGGATTTTCTCCTCTAGAACTACTCCTTTTTTTCGGCTTTTTCGGATTTGTCCATCTCGTCGTAAGCATCCCTCACGTTTCATTTCACAAGGTGGCGCTTTTCGCCCTCGTCCCTCTCGTCATGGTTCTCCTGCTTTTCCGGCAACAGGCTTTCTTCGAAGTTCGGGATTATATGCTCCAGAAATCCTTGGGGGAAAAGGTGGTCGCCTTCTACTACCAATATTCCCCGATAACGGCGGAGCTGATCACCCCTCCCAGGGAACGAACCCAGGTCACGATTTGGACGGAGATCCCTGTGAAACAGGACGAGAAATCATGGCTTCTCAAGAGAGGCATCTACGCTGTTTCAACCCAGGAGTCGGCAGATCTGACCCTTCCCGGAAACCTCAGCACAGGCCCCGAGATTATGAAGGCCGTCGAGAAATGGACTGGAGGGAAAAGCATCCGTAGGCTAAGGAGAACGATCTTCTATTCCATTTTCATCGCTTCTCCACTGGCCATTACCCTCTTCGTGTTATTCGCGTTGGACCGCCTCGTTATGGTCTCCACGTATTCGAGGATCATTTTGATCGTGTGTGTTGCGTCTCTTTCTGGCCTTTTGATTTACAACCTCCTTTCAAGGAATGCTGCGGAGTCTGAAAAGGGTTTCCCCGCTGAAAATGTCGACGAAATTCGCAACTGGGTCATATCTGAGAAAAAGACACGGGATGAAGAGACGAGAAAGGCCTTCATCAGGTATTTGGAAAGTGATAATCCGGCGGTCCGTTTGTGGGCAGCAACGGCTCTCGCTCATCTCCCCTCGATGGAAAACAGAGAGATACTGGCAACGGCAGCGCGTCGGGACCCCGTTTCCATTGTGCGCTGCAAGGCTATATTTGCTCTTTCCGTGCTGGGAGAGAGGAGCGTGGTTCCATTCCTCGAATCCCGGCTCAGGGGAAAAGAGGATTGGTATGTGAAACATTACCTTTTGCGCGCGCTCAGGAGACTCGGATGGAGCGGATGAGGGAGAAGGCATTTCTTGTCACTGCAGCCGCGCTGGTTGCTCTCGAGGTTGTCTCGGCCTCCCTGCAGGGCCTCCCTTTGGCCGCAGGCTTCCACCCGCTGAGCTGGACCGGGATGGTTCGATGCGCGGACATTATTCTGTTCTTTGCGCTTTTCAGAATTCTATCCGTTCCTCTGTCAGGAGTGGGTCTGCATGGATTCGTTAAGGGCGGACTCCTCGGTCTGGCGGTCTCGATAATCCTCGGATCAGGTTTTTTTCTGGTTTCCTACGCAACACAAACGCTCTGGGGAGTGGATCTGCGGGCTTTTGTGAACCCAGGAGTGAAGATTCGGGGGCTTTTTCCCCTCCTATCGGTCTGTCTTCTCGGCCCTTTTGCCGAAGAGATCTTCTTTCGCGGGCTCTGCTACACCTTGATCAGAGCTCACAGGGGGGTTTGGTTATCTGTCGTTTTCTCCGCTATTATTTTTGCCGCCAGCCACCTCCTTGGCGCCGGAACAGCGACCGGAGTTCTTATACCTCTGGTGGGCGGAGTGGTCTTTGCCCTCCTCTATGAGTATACAGGCAGCCTTTTCGCTCCCTTCATCCTCCACGGTGCGGGCAACTTCATCCTCTTTTCAAGAATCATTTGAATTCTCGGATCGATCCTCGACACGACAGGAGGAGGAGAGTCAGGTATGGACTCCGAGTTTCGGAAGGACGTAGCGGTTTAGGACAAACCACCCGGCAATAACTAAAATCAATAAAAAAATTCCATCCACTCTAGGTTCCTTTGAATTCAGAAGTCAGGAGTCAGAATTCAGAATAGATCACGAACGAAGCCAAGGCACCCCATCCGAGGCCTCGTGAACGAAGTTCATCATAGCCTATCTCCATCGTAGGAAAAGACCAATCGCCATATTATCTCCTGGGGAATTACCTCCTGAGGAATACGTGTTCGCTCCACCTTTATTCTGATTGCTAACTCCTTCTGGGTCCTTCAAAATTCTGTCTTCAACATCCCATTGATCTCTTCGGGAAAGGCCATGCAAATGGGCTCATTGTAGAGGTTTCTGATGGCGCCGATGTCTGTGGCTCCGAGGGCCTGGTTGAAAAATGTCCTTGGGGAAAAGAGCAGATGCACCCGAGCGTGGTCATCCCCTTCTCGGCCCGTAAAGAAGTTCATATTGAAGCTATAAATCCCCATCTTGTCATAGGCGGCCATGGCTTTGGTGAGGCCCAGGGATAGGTCAGAAAGGTCCTCGTTCGTGAGCTCAAGCGTGGATCGAATGCCATCCACGATGGCAAGGACATCTCCGGCAACTCCCATGGGGGCGTAAACCGTCAGCCAGTTGGTGCGACCGATCTTCCCAAGGTATCGTTCCGCCTCGGCCGTTTCTATTTCTATCAGGTCATCCCAGTAATTGGTCCCGTTCAGCTTCATGTACGCTCTGGCTGCCTCCAATTCCTCCCGCATGAGATTGGGTGCGATCGAACAAGCAAACACCTGCAAGTGGGCATGAATCAGCGAACTCCCCGCAGGTGGCATGTAGTTCCAATTAATCAAATGATAGACCGACTCTGGATTCCCCTTGTCATGGATCTTCCGGAAGAACTCCATAGCGAGGCGAAACGCTTTCGCAATCAGCTCTGGTCTGATCTCGGTCATCGGGATGAAATGACGCTTGCCCATCGTCGCCACAGCACCAAGGCTGTCATAAGGAGCAATATTGGGAAAGAGAACCATGTCATCCGACATAAGCCTCCCTTCGGGCAGGATCTCCTCTGGAAAGAAGGGGGTCACCTTCAGCACCTTGTCCGGGCAGAATGGACACCACGCCTCGGTTCCACTCACGAGTTTGTTGAAGTCAGGCTTTTCCCAGTTGAGGGCCATGAAATGACAAATTCTCGCATTCCGCCCGGTCAGGGGGTCCTTGCGGATCTCACTCGGAATCGCCTTGGGAGCCATATTCTGCTTGGGATCGAGAATGAGGGTTTCCTTTTTGATGGCTTTGAATTCCACAGCTTTCATAGGGCCTCCTCATTTCCTGTTCGGTTAAATTCTTGTACGCCAGACGCCCCAAAAAATCAATAGGGACTTCTTCGGAACCTTTTCGGCTCGAGTTCGACGAGAATGTCGAGAACGGTCTAGATCTGTCGAATGCTCGTAAGCTATTGCAAGAGATAGAGAAAGTATGCCGAGGCACTGAGTCAAACTCGACAATTTTGTCGAATCGCGAGTCTTCAAGGCCGAAGTATTTCAATGAATAGATCGTAATAATTATTTAATATCGGTTACTTACAAATAATACTTCACCTTGGCATGGCCCTTGCGATTTTGAATTGACTAGCAAGACAATCCAAACTCACCAAGGAGGTCGGACGATGAGAAAAACGCAACGCACCATCTCAACTGTCGCCGTGATAACGGCGCTTATGCTCATGAGCGGCTTAGCCTTCGCCCATGAACCATGGGGGAAGAAGGGCTATGGATTCCCTGGTGCCGCCTATGGGTATCCCTCGGATCTTTCGCCGGAACAACAGGAGAAAATCCAGGCCCAGGAGCAGAGGTTCTACGAGGATACCATTGAACTCCGCCGGGAACTCTATCAGAAGCGGCTCGAATTGCAGGGCCTTTGGGTCGATCCCAAGAGCGACCCCGAAACGATCAAAGCAAAACAGAGAGAGATCACCGGGATCCGACAGAAGCTCGAGGAGAAAGCCCTTGAGCACAGACTGGCTATGCGGGAGGTTCTTCCTGAAGGGTATTTTGGCAACGGACCAATGGGCTCTGGCCATCACATGGGTTACGGCTATGGCATGGGGCACGGTCCCCGACATGGATGGGGACATATGGGGGACCCTGGTTCCGGTCATATGAGAGGCTATAGAGGCGGTTATTGCTGGTAGTTTAGAAGAAAGGCATGGGATTGAACTCGGGAGATTCGCTCCGATCCCATGCCTATTGATTTTCTACACGAATTGGGGTAATCAAGCTGTGTAAGGCGAATACATGAGAATCGGGGCGGCTATTCTCCTTTTGGTCTCTTTTTGTGTCCTCGCAGGTTCTTCCGGATGGGCTCAATGGGTTCAACCGCTTATCCCGGAGCGGAGAAGCCCAGGGGAACCTCGATCTCTCCTTCCCGAACACCTTCATCTCACAGAGAAGCAAATAGAACAGATGGAATCCACTCAGGATCATTACTTGAGGGATATGACCGTTCTCAGAAACAAGCTCCTCAGCAAGCGATATGAACTGAGAAGGCTTCTATCCAACTCCCAATCTAAGGCATCTGAAATCAGATCAAAGCAACAAGAAGTCTTTGCCTTGGAGAGCCGAATCCAAGAACGGGTCCTCGACTACCAGCTCCAGGTGAGGGACATTCTGACTCCCCAACAGTTCGAACTCTGGGTATCCAGGCATGGAATGCCCTCCCATCATGGGATCCACCACGGGCCCGGAATGGAACCCATGCATCGCGGACGCAGGCGGGGTCCGATGAACGACAGACCCAGAATGAAAGACAAGCGTGAATAAACACCGCTGACCGACACGAAGGATGGCAAAAGAGACAAAATCTGGTCGTTATGGATCTTCTATAGGTCCTCTCCACCTCACCCTTCTCTGCTGTCTCATCATCATCATTCTGATCGTGAATGGCTTTTTCGAGCTCAATCGGACCCGAGAGAGCCTGAAAGCTATCCTGGAGAATCAGGGGGCGAACCTTCTCCGAGGACTCGAGAGGGAAATCCAGAACTCGGTCTCCGTCATAGAGGTCATGGAGGGTGTTCCAGGAGCCCATCTGCTCAACATCTCCTCTTCCAGGAGCTTCTTCGCCCTGGAAGACGCCATTGTGGATTATCTTCTGGAAATTGCAATAACGTTAGACCAAACTGACGCTGACCAGACAGTGTCGCAACCGGAGTTGAAAGACACCGCCCAGCGGAATGGAATCAAAAAGATCGAAATCCTGAGCGAACTTTTACCATCTCAGATCTCTGAAAAGCGCCTTAACTACTACCTCCCCCTTGTAGAAGGCACACAAAACATGGTGATCATCCCGTTCAAGAGCCCTCTGCCGGAGGAGGAAGATCTCTTCCTGGTTGCCATACGAAGAGCTGCCGCGAAGGGGATCATCGCCGTGAGTGTCGATTACCATCAAATGAAGAATCTCAGGCGTAAATTCGCCATCCAGAATGTTCTTGAAACCATGGGTTTCGGGGAGGGGATTCTTTATCTATCGGTTTTCGACCGCTCCCTGTCTCGGGTCGCCCAAATAGGGAGCGGGGAAATGGACGAAATCCTGGGACCGCCCTCTCTTCAATCGGTTTTGGAGGGAAGCAGAATCGAATCTCGTTTCCGGGTGATGCCGAATAAGCAAGAGGTGTTCGAAGTTGCAAAAACCCTCCACCTCGACGAAAACCCATACGGTATGATCCAGGTTGGCCTGTCCACCTTGGAGATCCAGAAGGTTCTCTCCCTCTCGAAGCGAAATGTCGTCTTAACCGTGGCGGTGCTTCTGGCCCTCAGCATCGCCGGGGTGACCCTGATCCACGTCAATCAAACCCGACACTTCAGAAGACTTAGGGAGATGGAAATCAGAGCTCAGGCTGCTGAAAGACACCTCGCCATCGGAAAACTCGGCGCAGGCCTTGCTCATGAAATCCGGAATCCCCTCAATGCAATTGCAATGGCCATTCAACGGCTCCAAAGGGAGTTTGTCCCTCGCGAAAAGGCCCGCGTGGAGGAGTATGGTCGCTTCATGGGGGTCATGCGTGAGGAGATCAACAGGCTAAACCAGATTGTCGACCAGTTTGTTCTCTTTTCTAGACCTTACAAACTGACGCTCACCCCCATCTCTCTTGCTGAGATTCTCGACAACATTTCCGTCCTTTTTGGCGAAGAGTTCAAGGCAAGATCCATTGTGATGCACAATGAGGTAGATCCGAAACTACCGTCTCTCGGCATGGATAAAGGAAAAATCACTCAGGCGCTCATCAACATCGTGACCAATGGCGTTCACGCCATGGAGTCTGGGGGAAATCTGAAAGTAAAAGCTGAAATAGCGAGAAAAGACTGGGTAAGGGTCACAGTCTCCGATACCGGGAAGGGCATCCCCAAGGAGAAGATCGAGAAAGTCTTCGACTACTCCTACACGACGCGAGAAAAAGGTCTTGGATTGGGCCTTCCCATTGCGCGTAAAATCATTGAGGAACACGGAGGAAGTATCAACATCGAAAGTCGAGTGGAAGAGGGGACCACCGTGTCCATCCTCCTCCCGGTTAAAGGACCCGAATGATCGGGTTCTACGACAAATCTCATGATAGGCATGCCATGGCTGCGAAGGATTTGAAAGTATTGATCGTGGAAGACGAAAAGACGCAACGGGAAATGCTGGAAGGCTTTCTCGTTCAGCAGGGTTTTTCCGTTTCATCTGTCGAAAGTGGAAAAAAGGCCTTGGACGCAGTTCGACGTCAGGTTGTTGATCTTGTTTTCCTAGACTACAAGATGCCCCATATGGACGGCCTCCAAACCCTCCGTGAACTCCGAAAGGTCAATCCTGAGCTGACGGTGGTCATGATGACCGCCTACGGAACTATCGAAACGGCGGTCCAATCAATGAAAGTAGGCGCGGCAGATTACCTCACAAAGCCGATCGATCTGGACGAGCTCCTCTTTCTCATCGAGAGAGTATCTGAAAGCATTCTTCTCCAGCGCGAGAACCGTGAGCTGAAAGAAAGACTCCGCGAGAAATACCATTTCGATCAAATCGTTTACGCCAGTGGAAAAATAGAAGAGGTTCTGAACCTGACGGGAAGGGCCGCTAACAGCGAGGCCACGGTTCTCATCCGGGGTGAAAGCGGAACGGGAAAGGAACTCATTGCGAATGCGATCCATTACGCCAGCCCCAGAGCGGGCAGGCCGTTCATCAAGGTCAATTGTACAGCCCTGCCAGAGAATCTCCTGGAGAGCGAATTGTTCGGTCATGAACGGGGTGCTTTCACCGGAGCCGTTCAAAGACGAATCGGTCGATTCGAACAAGCCCATACGGGAAGCATCTTTTTGGACGAGATCGGCGACCTCTCAGCGTCCCTTCAGATGAAACTGCTGAGGGTACTCCAGGAGAAGGAGATCGAGCGAGTCGGAAGCAATCAGACCATAGGGACCGACGTCAGGGTTATCACGGCGACCAATAGAAACCTGGAGGAAGCCCTTCACAAAAAGACCTTCCGGGACGACCTGTACTACCGACTCAACGTTGTGACTATTTTTCTGCCTCCCTTGCGGGAACGGCGGGAAGACATCCCTCCTTTGATCGATCACTTCCTGAAGAAATACAGTGAAAAGAACCGTCGGGCCGTACCGAAAATCTCGAAAGAGGCAAGGGACCTATTGCTCCAATATGACTACCCAGGAAACGTCCGAGAACTGGAGAACATCATCGAAAGAAGCCTAGTCGTGAGCCGGGGAGATGTCATCACCGTGCAAGATCTCCCTTTTCAGGTTCAGGAAGAGTTGAAAGAGGGTAGACTCCATCTTGAGGCCGAGGGGGAGTCTCTGAATACAATACTTTCACAGATCGAAAGGAATCTCATCCTGGAGGCTCTTGAAAAGCACAGAGGCGTTCAGACCAAAGCTGCCCAGAGCCTCGGACTCAGCGAACGAGTTCTCCGATACAAGATGCAAAAGTACGGGCTCTCAGACAAGTGATCCCTCCTTTGTGACCACAGGAACCTCTGCGAGACCGGGACGGGGCTCCAGGTGCCGAATTCACGGTCAGAACTGAGACCCTTCATCCTGAAACCTCCTACGCTTGCCAGGGGGCTTCACATTTCTCCTTCATTGATTTAACCTTGTAGGATAAAAAATCCAATCGAGAAGGACAAACTCATGCTGAGTGATAGGACGGTCTATCTCAATGGAAAACTCGTCGAATGGGAAAAGGCCACGGTCCACATCATGTCCCATAGCCTGGCCCGCGGTTCAGCGATTTTCGAGGTAATGAGTTTCCATAAGACAGATAAGGGAACCGCCGTATTTCGGCTCGATGAGCATATCGCTCGCCTCTTCAGGACGGCTGAACTTCTCTCTATGGACCTCCCCCTCTCCCAGGAGGCTATCCAGGAAGCGGTCCTGACGACAGTGAAGACCAACCATTTGAACGCAGGAATTGTGAAACTTGTCTGCTATTATCACGACATTGCCTTTGAGATCCTCTCTCCCCAGGAGACGCTTGACATCTGCATTGTGGCCATTGATCCTGCCCTCGACCTCGGGGGACTCTCTCTCTCACGAACAGAAGGCGTTTCGGCCTGCATCTGTAAATGGAAAAAGCTCCATCCAGAAACCGTGCCCGTCGAGGCCAAGGTTGCGGCTAACTACCTCAATGGAATGATGGCAGGACAGGAAGCGAGAGACCGGGGCTTTGACGTGGGCATCATGGTCGACACCGAGGGTTTCGTTGCCGAGGGGAGCATTCAATCCGTCTTTTTTGTCCACAAGGGGATACTCACAACGCCCGCACTTGGAACTGTTCTGCAGGGCGTAACGCGGAAGTCCATTCTGGAAGCGGCCGATCGGATCAAGATCAAGACCGCTGAAAAGCGGGTGAAACCCGAAGCCCTCATGGAGGCCGATGAGATCATGGTTTGCTGTTCTCCTGAGAAGATCGTACCCGTCAGAAAAATTGAGAACAGGACGATTCCGAGAACACCTGGGCGGATCACGAAAAAACTGGCGGCCCTATTCGACGAGATCTGCTCTGGAAAGAACTCACGATTCAAAAAGTGGCTTTTCCCCGTAAAGTAGTGCCAAAACCTCGGTTATGGCCTCGGTCACACCGGATCATTCACGGTCTTGAGGATTCGTGAACAATCCAGGCTCGTGTCGTATCTCAGTAATAGGTTGCACAATCTACCCGATCCCATGGTGTCCTGAGAACCAACATCTTAAATCCGAAATTCGAATATTCCGCCTGAGGCGGAAAACAAATCCGAATGTCAAATGACCAAAACGTCTTCAAAATTGGAGAATTTGAAATTTGATATTCTTTCGGATTTCGAATTGGTCCGTCGCGGGACGCTTCGCCCGTGCTTCGGGTTTTAGATTCTGACCCCTCGATAGGTGCGATCAGTTTTGGTGTGAATGTCATAGAATGCTTTTGGGACGCGATAGGAGGGAATGATGTGCTCTTTGGAAGACGGTTAGCGATATTTTCCCGCGAGTTCCTTGAATTTCGCATCCAATTCCTTCGCTCGTTCTTCCGTTTCTTCGAGTCTCATGACTTTGCACTCATAGCCGACCACCTCCCTCATGATCGCGACAGCCTGTTCGGTAAAATAAGTCGTCCCATCTCCATCGATGCGATCAATGCCATCGTATCGCTGTCCCTCTTCGTTGATCTGAATGGCCGCCTCAAGGGACAGATCCGTTGGGAGAACAACTCTTCCGCCTCCACCGTCAACTCGGACAGGGTATCCTCCTGGCAGCCCTGAAGGACCTGGAGCGTGCATAAAATCCCCCGTCTCATCGGCCATGGCAAGGATAGTTGTCGCGGCCGAAGATGCAGTCAGGATCTGCCCGTCCCGACCACCGGGCCTGCGAAATCGGGTCGGAAGATCCTTGAACACCTGTTTGATGTCCAAATCCTTCGTCGCATCTCGGTCATCCACCATGGCCTTCAAATAATACGGCGCCCCTCCAGTGGTCCCGAACCGGGGCAAATAGTGGCTCACGAAGTGGTGCGCTACAAAAAAGACTTTCACATCCCTCATGGCCGCCCCCAGCCGTTCAGCAATTGAGTTTCTGATGGCAGGGACTGGATTTGCGACGTTTCCAATCCCGATTGTGGGCGCCAATCCAACCTTATCAAGGACAGGATGAACCCCGTCCGGGAAGGCTGCGTTAATCACCGGGATGGTCAAACCTGTCTGCTTCACTGCCTGCATGAGCTTATGGACCAATGCGAGCTGCATGGGGAGCCAGGGACCAAACCGCGCCTTGTCCAGACGCTCAAAAACGTCCTTTGGCAGCGTATTGATGACCCACCAGGATTGAAGGGTAGCCGCACTGAAAATGATGTCTACCTTGAATTTGCGTATCGTATCCGCCGTCTGATCGATGTTGTTGAGATCGATTTTCGTGAATTCCACCTCTGGATAGTAACCGAGCTGCGACGCTCCAAAGACGGCGAGGTTCGTCTTTCGATACCCCCAATCCTCGTTCAAATCGGCTGTGACGATCCGACGGCTCCCCGGGGCTCTCACCAAAATCTCCAGAACATGCCCCCCTAAATCTCCCAAGCCAATCATCATAATGGAAGACCTCGCCATTACCTTCTCCTTTCTTCATCCCTATTGCGGCCTCTCGGGCCATCAGAAACCATCATGAGATCCCTGAAAAGCTGAAAAAGGCATCATCTCTGATGCAGTGAAAGGTTACCCCTCAGAGGAGCCGCCTCACGAATTATCGCAGAATTCACATTGAATCGAGAATCCTCTCGATATTCTCTGGTCGGGCGACTCGTTCGTATCGCTCTGCCTTCTCCTCGTGAACCCTCATCAGTTCTGGTGTCGTCCGACCTTCCCTGAGATCACAGAGCTTGTTTGCGCCCCATAGGATCCAGTGGAGTGAGACCAGAGGCTCTCTGACTCGCACCTTTTCGAGGAGGACATCTTCCCTCACTCCGGCCAGACGGACATAGGTCTCTACGAATTCCCTTCTGTCCTCCCCGGTCAGAACCCTCTGGGAACTCCAAAGTTGTACCGGCTCGGAGAGAAAACAACTGATATCATAACTGGGGTCGTCCACCCGAGGTTTTTCCCAGTCGATCAGCCTCAGTCCCTCAGGTGTCTTGATGAAATTGTCACAGGCGAGGTCCGTATGGTTGAGACTCTCTGTGTCAAATAGTCTCTCGTGATCTCTCAATCGTGTCTCGGTGTTGTTCAAAACCCTTCTCGCCAGACCAATCGTTCGCCTTTCTGGGGTCTTTTTCGCCTCATAGTCGAGCAAGTCATTGCGGGCCAATTGATAGGTATCGATCAACGGCCGCCTCCAGACTGTGAACGGCACGTCCCCGGGCTTAAGCGCATGAAGCCTCGCCAACAACTCCGCCACTTCCCTAAGCTCTCCCCTTAAAGGGGATATGTGAGGCCCCTCCAGGTACTCCTCAATCAGGATTCCAAACTGGAAATGATCTCTGCTGTTGTCAAGATGATAGGCCTTTGGGGCAATACCATGATTTTCGAGAAACTTCAGTACCCCATATTCATATTCGATCTGATTCGGTAGCCCGCTCTGCTGTTCAATATTGATACGGAAGATGAACTCCCTCTGGTTGACCCCTACATGGAAATTCAGGTTGTAAATGCCTGGCCTCATCCCGAGGATTTCAACAGATTCAATACCCCCGAAATCGAGAATCCCGGGCGGCAGATCTCTCAGATATCGTGCGATTTTCTGTTTCGTAATAGACACAGGCCTACTCTTCTCTCCCCGGAGCAACGCTCATCCACCTGATCTCTCTCTCAAGGCATCGCAGAACCTGGGGAAGGTTTCGACGTTTACTCCCGCAGCGTGAATTCCAGAAGTTTCTTGAGTTTTGAATAATGGGTTTCCGTAATCCACTGCCAACTCCACCGTTCGTGATTTTTACAAGCGAACGCCGTTTTCCCCGAGCGACTTGCGGCAGAATTGGGGCATCCATTGCCTCTACTTGACTTGCAACCCCTATTATGCTAACTCGACCGTATCCTGTATATATACCT